>JAHRBI010000003.1:300000-548438 GCA_019084025.1 Burkholderiaceae bacterium DAT-1 | reverse complement strand
CACCAAGCGCCTACGCTTATCGGTTGTATCTTGTTAAAGAGCGGTGCTGATTTTTTCGCTTCGCTGCATTCGTTTCGTTTGCTGCGTCGCGTTCAGCGAGAGGCCGAACTATACGTGGCTTTTAAAAACCAGTCAACACCTTGAGTGAAGATTTTGCGGACTAATTACATAAGTCGTTGTTTTAAATGAAATGAAAAATGCCGCCTATCTGATAGATGAGCGGCATTTCGATCGATACAGAGCGCGCTTACTTCACACCATGCATCCATTTCTTGATCAGCGGGCTCATACAGAGCACAACTACCGCTGCGCCTACGCCAATTTTGGTGGAGAAGGTGAAGAGCTGATCATATTTGCTCAAGGCTTCGGCAACATTGAGTGCAGCCCCCTCAGGAATGTCGATAGCCGACAGCTTACCCAACGCTGCCGCCAGCACCTCGGAGTAAGATGTTCCGAGGAACCAGCCTCCCATCATTACACTGACGACACTTGGCACCGACAACTGGGTAACGGCTGCCAATCCGATTGGGGATAGTAGCATTTCACCGATCTCGAGTACAAAATAGGCAAGTACAAACCACCAGAATCCTGCCAACCCGTTGGCCTCAGGATGATTGGCGCTCCATGAAAGCGCCATAAAGGAGAGCCCGGCGAAAAATAAGCCCAATGCTGACTTAGCCGGCTTGCTCGGATTGATACCGCGCTTCTCGAGTTGCGGCCACAGCCAGGCGAAGACCGGCGACAGCGCAAAGATAAATAATGCACCAAGCGCGGTGAGTTGGCCTGCAGTCCAGTTCACCCCGAATGCCTGACGATTCATCACACGATCAGAGAACAGCAGCCATGATCCATAGGTTTGCTCGTAGAGTACGAAGAACACAAGACAAAAGAGGATAAAGGACAGGACGGCGAACATCTGCTCGCGCTCGACTTTGTTGCAGCGCTTGAAGATAAACCAACCCACACCGGTCAGCAATCCGGCTGTCACCAGATGCATGCTCAGCACCACTGGGCTCGGCTCAAACACGCCCGGAATCAGCTTAAGGAACAGTGAGTGCCCCTGGATCAGCCCCCATACAATTGCCACACCTGCCAATGCACCGGCATAGATCAGCCATTCGCGACGAATGCCAAACACTTTCTCGTGGAGTCGCTCTGGATGGGCGGGTTCCGCATATCCATGAAAGTGCTTCTGCCCCAGCAGGAAGATAATCAACCCTGCAATCATGCCAATACCTGCCGCGCCAAAACCGTAGCGCCAGCCATAGGTTTCGCCCAGCCATCCGCAGAACAGCGATGACAGGAAGGCGCCGAGGTTGATCCCTGCATAGAAAATGGTGAATCCGGAATCACGGCGGGAATCATTATCCGGATATAGCTTTCCAACAATGGTGGAAATATTGGGTTTGAGAAAGCCAACACCCATGATGATGAGCGCCAGCGAGAAGTAGAACACCTGCAACGCCCCCTCATCACGATGCACTACGCCATTCACAAGTGATGCCTGATGCCCTTCAATGGCCATACCCAGATGACCGCAAACCAGCAGGATGCCACCGAAGACAACTGCCTTGCGCATCCCAAGGTAGCGATCTGCAAGCAAGCCGCCGATCACTGGAATCGCATAGACCAAGCCACCATATGCGCCGATTAGATCGAGCCCGTGCTCATCGGTGAATAAGTGGTATTTGGTGAGATACAGCAGAAGGAGTGCCTTCATGCCATAGAAAGAGAAACGCTCCCACATTTCGGTCAGGAAGCAGACATACAGACCTAGCGGGTGACCGAACAGGGTCTTGCCTTCTATGGTTGTGGCGCCCTGTGTATCGGATGACTGAATTTGCATACAGATATTATTTCCATCGTCTGGATATTCAAGGGCGCGAGTGTACCGCTTTGGGGACGTGCACCCAATCATGGCCTGTTTCTCGGATGCAACAGGTAGTTGCCGCCCGTCACGATTGATCGTCTCTTCAAGAATTAAGGTCTATCCATAATTCAGGAACGTGGTACCTCACCATCAAGGAGATCTGGCATGCGCTTCTTACTACTCGCCATGATGACTTACGTCAGCGTCCATGCCGACGTGGTTGTTATTGCCAACCCCAAACAAGCCGGTTTGAAGCTGAATGCCGATCAGGTCGCGAACGCATTCATTGGGAAGAAGGTTTCCCTGCCTGACGGTACTGCGCTCATCCCCCTCAATCAGGCGGAAGGCAAAGCATCTAGATCTGCCTTCTTACAGAAGGTCACGGGCAAGGATGATGCACAACTGAAAGCTTATTGGTCGAAAATGGTTTTTACGGGCAAGGGCGATCCACCGAAGGAAGTCGGTGGGGATGCTGACGTCAAAAAGATCGTTTCCAGCAACCCCAACACCATCGGCTATGTGGACAAATCGGTCGTTGATGCAAGTGTGATCGTTGTGTACAGCGAGTGATCGGGATACTAAGGAGCGTCCTCATGAATAAATACCTCATTTCCGCCCTTGCCCTGGCATTCGCTTCACATGCTTCAGCGATCAACCTGGATGACAGCGGCAGCTTGACCATGACGGGTTTCTATCAGTTGACTGGGGCCAAGGTGTTGAGTGGCACATCAAGCTTTGGCGATACTTGGCAATATCAAAACTGGAACTGCCCCTGCACCATGCAGAACTGGGAATACATAGGCGTCTACGAGAAAGACAAAAGCTGGCAATTTGATCAGGAATCACTAGTTGGCGTTCAGTTTAAAAAGAAATTCAGCGAAACGTTTTCTGCCACTGCCCAGCTGATTTCACGCTCGCATAACACGGCGCACAAGAGTTACACACCTACCGTAGATTGGGCTTATGTATCGTGGAAACCAGATGAAGACTCTGAGTGGACATTGCAGGCCGGTCGTAAGCGCATTCCGCTCTACTACTACAGTGACTACCTGTACATTGGCTATGCCTATCCGTGGGTTCGCCCTGCGCCGGATGTCTATGGCTGGCCCATTTTTACTTATGACGGTGTGAATGCATCCTGGGAGCATTCGTTCGACAGTTCCGGCTGGACGGTTGCGGCCAGTGCATGGCACGGCAACTTCAAGGATGAAAACAACGCCTACGATACGCAAACCTACTATTACTACCCTACCGACGAAGAGTGGAAAAAGATCACGGGTGCGTGGGTAAACGTGAGTAATGGCGTGGTTGAGATCCGGGGCATGCTGATGACACACCGAGCCACGACAACGACCCATAACCCGGACAACACGCAGACAGTCTGGCTGGACAATCAATTTACCCGCATCATGGGCCTTGCAGCCAATGTAGATTACAAGAACTGGATTGTGCGCGCTGAAATCGACAAGTTCTATCAGAAGAATCTCGATCAGGTACAAAACATCTATCGTTACTATCTGCTTGGCGTCGGGTACAAGTTCGGCGACTACACGCCCATGATTACGCAGTCTCACTATATGACCGACCCGCTGCCCGGCGTACCTGCCGAGGGTCGGACAACAACCAGCCTCGCACTGCGCTGGGACTTCTACAAGAACACCGCGCTCAAGGTGCAGTACGATATTTCCAAGGAAAAGTCGACTTATCCCTATCCATTCTGGGGTGATTCCAAGTTGTTATCCGTTTCCTTGCAGGGGTTGTTCTAGTCTCCAGAAACCCCGGTCGCGTCCTGCACTATACGTGCATCCCACCCAGATGTCCCCGGCAACGGGGACATTGTCATTGATGCGCATAGAGCGATTCGATACTTTTTAGCGACTGCACTTTTGCGAGACGGTCACTCACGCGTAAAGTATCGGCATGCTGATGTTGAAACCCCTCCCCAAGCAATCGGGTGCTGATACCCCGCAGTTTAGCCTTCGCCACGCACTGAATGTGCCTTGGTACTTATGGTTGCTGGTATGTGCACTTAATATGTGCGTCGCAGGCCTGGAAGCACTGGAAGATCCTCGCCCCTTTATTTACCCTCTGATCTCGGCACAAGCAACCGGCTTTGCAATTGCACTCTGGGTTTCCTGCTTTAGACCCTGGCGAGCAAATCGTCCCTGGTGGCCACTGATCGTCGCAGTCATTATGGGCACGATTACCGGAATGGCCGTGAATGTGGCCATTAAGATTGGATCCGGACTCTATTCCGCCAATCATTATTTTTCAGGTGCATCGGGCTTGATGGTTGCCGCCTTGTTCACCGGGTTTCACGGGTTATTCGTATCAGCGATGTTTGTCGGACAATTGCGCGAACGCATCCACCTGCAAGCATTGCATGCGTCTGCAGCGGAAAAGTTGCAATTATCCAGACAAGCCATTGCTGCAGAGCTGCGCATGATGCAGGCGCAGGTTGAACCGCACTTTCTGTTTAATACGCTGTCAAATGTACAATTCCTTGTCGAGACAAACCCGCCAGCAGCCGCAATCATGCTGGAGCATTTGACCGCCTACCTGCGGGCGTCCATTCCACAGTTGCGGGAGCAGGAAACGACGCTGGGCAGGGAGATTCGCCTGACCTCATCCTATCTGGCGATTATTCAAATGCGCATGGGAGACCGGATGCGATATGCGTTTGATGTCCCGGAGCAACTCCTCAATACCAGCATGCCACCGATGATGCTGCTATCCCTGGTTGAGAATGCCGTTAAACATGGCATTGAGCCCTCGGAACTGGGGGGGGAGATCATGATTCAGGCGAAATTAGATGGTAGACAGCTTGTGATTGAGGTGCGGGACACTGGATGTGGGCTGTCCCCCACACCAGGACAAGGAGTAGGCTTGATGAATATCCGCGAACGTCTGGATGCACTATATGGGCGGGATGCATGCCTGAATCTGCGTGCAGCATCTCCCGGTGCCATTGCGACACTTACCCTGCCAACGGATGAATAACCATGCGCGACACGAACACCATCCGGGCGCTGATAGCAGATGATGAACCGCTTTTGCGGGATATGCTTAAGCTCAGACTATCTCAAGTATGGCCCGAGCTGCGTGTCATTGCAGAGGCTGGTAATGGTGCCGAGGCCGTATCGCTTTTTGAGACCTGGCAACCTGACATTGTGTTTCTGGATATCAAGATGCCTGTCATGTCTGGTATTGATGCTGCGCGTAGCATAGCCCGGCGTGCACAGGTCGTATTCGTGACGGCATTCGATGACTCCGCCGTTGAGGCATTTAACCAGGGTGCGATCGACTACGTCATGAAGCCAGTCACGGTAGCCCGACTCGCCGAAACCGTAGAACGACTGAAAGAACGCACACAAAAGCCTGCCCAGATTACCCCCGAACTCGAACAGCTGTTTACCTTGCTCGGTCAGCCCAAACAGGCAGGCAACAATAGCAAGGCCGTCGAGCCACTACGATGGATTAAGGGCCTGTCAGGAGAAGACCTGCACTTGGTCGCCATCGACGACGTGATTTACTTTCAATCAGAAGACAAGTTCACCAAAGTGGTCACAGCCACACAATCGCTCACCATCAAAAAGCCCATTAAGGAACTTGTTGATACCTTGTGCGCTGACACCTTCTGGCAGATCCATCGGGCAACAATCGTGAACATTAACAAGATTGCACGAGTCGGGCGAGATCATCGGGATCAACCCATCGTTCACCTGCGTGATCGTCAGGAAACACTGACCGTAAGCCGAGCGTTTGCGCATTTATTCAAGCAGATGTAGGTAAATAGAGCCCCATAGACACCTTTTCTCATACAGCATCGAATATGCTGACTGATCGCCGACCACCCCAGCCAGGGCAGGTTGCGATATATGCCCAAGAAAATGGACGAAGGCTGATCTGCCCTCGTCCATCTTTAGTTTCGCTCTCCCCATATGAGGAGATAGGTCTGGTGATTAGACGTTGAACAGGAAGTTCATCACGTCACCATCCTTCACCACATATTCCTTACCTTCGGCGCGCATCTTGCCCGCTTCCTTGGCGCCCTGTTCACCCTTGTAAGTGATGAAATCATCAAAGGCGATGGTCTGGGCGCGAATAAATCCGCGTTCAAAGTCGGTATGAATGACGCCAGCAGCCTGAGGCGCAGTGTCGCCCTTGTGGATCGTCCACGCGCGCACTTCCTTCACACCGGCGGTGAAGTAGGTCTGCAGACCCAGCAAATCGTAACCAGCGCGAATCAGGCGATTCAGACCCGGCTCGGTCAGGCCCAGTTCGGACAGGAAGGCGGCCTTGTCGTCATCATCCAGATCAGCGAGTTCGGCTTCGATCTTGGCACAGACGGCGACCACAGGCGCACCCTCAGCGGCAGCATGGGCGCGCAGTGCATCCAGATGCGGGTTGTTCTCGAAGCCATCTTCCAGCACATTGCCCACATACATGGCCGGCTTGATCGTCATCAGGCACAGCGGCTTGATCGTCGCCCGGTCTTCTTCACTCAGTTTCAGCGTGCGAGCAGGATTGCCTTCATTCAGATGCGGCAACAGCTTTTCACATACCGCCACCAGCTTTTGTGCTTCCTTATCGCCAGACTTGGCCTTCTTGCCTTCACGTTGCATGGCCTTTTCTACGGCATTCATATCAGCCAGTGCCAGTTCGGTGACGATGACTTCGATGTCAGCCAGCGGATCGACACGACCTGCCACGTGAATCACATTCGGATCGTCAAAACAGCGCACCACGTTCACGATGGCGTCGGTTTCGCGGATATTGGCCAGGAACTGGTTACCCAGACCTTCGCCCTTGCTGGCACCTGCCACCAGACCGGCAATGTCCACAAACTCGACAATCGCAGGCTGAATCTTTTGCGGATTGATAATGGCAGACAGCTGCTGCAGGCGCGCATCCGGCACTTCCACGATACCGACATTGGGTTCGATGGTGCAGAACGGGTAGTTTTCAGCAGCAATACCCGCTTTGGTCAGGGCATTGAACAGGGTGGACTTGCCAACATTGGGCAAACCGACGATACCGCATTTCAGGCTCATGGCATTTCCTTCCGCACCTTGCAGTGCAATCAGTATGGACATTGCCGTGAGGCCATGCCCGAATTCAGGGGATGAAGATCACGCAGGTTTGGCGTTGATCTTCATCGTGGCGCGATTCATCTCACCCTTGAGCAACCATGACAGCGCTGCCAGTGAATGATCAATCGCTCCATGTATCTGCTTTTCCTCTTCCGCGCGTGGCCGGTTCAGCACAAAATCGGCAACCGGCTGATTGAGCTTGAGGGTGCGCGGATGACCGATGCCCAGACGCAAACGCCAGAAGGCGGGCGTACCCAGCATCGCATGAATATCTTTCAGGCCATTGTGGCCAGCATGGCCACCGCCCTGCTTGAGTTTGACATCACCGGGGAGGAGGTCAAGCTCATCATGAACGACCAGCATCTCATCCGGCAAAATCTTGTAAAACCGAGCGAGCGCGGCAACTGCCTTGCCAGACAGGTTCATAAAAGTAGCTGGCTGCAGCAACCAGAGCTCTTGCCCATCTACATTGGCCCGCGCCACCGACCCGAAGAATTTCCCCTCCGGCCTCAGCTGCACCCCCAGATCGTGGGCGAGTGCATCTACCCACCAGAATCCGGCATTGTGACGGGTATCGGCATATTCGGCCCCGGGATTTCCCAGACCAATAATGAGACGGATCGGCTTTACGCCACCCGCTTGCTTGGTTTCACTCACGATATTTTCAACCTGCGCATGTCCTATATGCAGTGCATGCAGCACATACGCAAAAACGGCCCGCGTTGGCGGGCCGTATGATCAGCTAGCTGTTCATCTATTCCGGCCTTGGCCGAGACAGATAATTAGGCAGCAGCGCCCTTCGGAGCGATGATCGACACAACGGTAGCATTGTCGCCGTGAGCCAGAGCCACGAATTCAACGCCTTCCGGCAGCTTGATGTCGCTCAGGTGAACCGAGTGACCGGCTTCCAGATTCAGCACATCCACTTCGATGAACTTCGGCAGCTTGCCCGGCAGGCAGCTGATTTCAGCGTCAACGGTCACGTGGGAGATCTTGCCACCACCGGTCTTCACGCCAACAGCATTGTCTTCGTTCAGGAAGTGGAACGGCACGCGGATGTGCAGCTTGGCGTTCGGGTCAACACGCTGGAAATCAACGTGCAGAACGATTTGCTTCCATGGGTGGTATTGGGCATCGCGCAGCAGAACTGGCTCGGCCTTGCCATCCACAACCAGGCTCAGCACGGAAGCGTGAAACTCTTCCTTTTGCATGGCGTGGTACAGATCCTTGTGGTTCAGTTCGATGGACACAGGGCCTTGGCCTGCGCCGTAAACGATACCAGGTGTGACACCATCCTTACGCAGGCGGCGGCTCGCTCCGGTGCCCTGCAAGGTACGGGTCTTTGCGATAACTTCGATCGACATGTTTACTACTCCACAGTTAAAAAACATGCCATCCGCGACCAGATGGCATGCTATGCAAATCCCGCAACATGCGGGATCTGGAAATCTTTAGTCAACAAACAGGGTCGATACCGACTCTTCGTTGTTGATGCGGCGCAGGGTCTCGGCAATCAGCGGACCAATCGGCACCACACGGATACGGTTGCTGGCGCGGGCTTCGTCGCTCAGCGGGATGGTGTCGGTAATCACCAACTCATCCAGATCGCTGCTGGCGATCCGCTCGACCGCACCACCGGACAGCACCGGATGCGTGGCATAAGCCAGCACGCGCTTGGCACCATTGGCCTTCAGCGCAGCAGCGGCCTTGCACAGCGTGTTGGCGGTATCGACCATATCGTCCATGATCAGACAGGTACGGCCTTCCACATCACCGATGATGTGCATCACTTCAGCCACATTGGCCTTGGGACGACGCTTGTCGATGATGGCCAGTTCGGTGTTCAGTTGCTTGGCCATGGCACGTGCACGCAGTACGCCACCCACGTCAGGCGACACCACCATCAGATCTTCGTAATTCTTGGTGCGGACATCATCGAGCAGCACCGGTGTGGCATAGATATTGTCCACCGGGATATCGAAGAAACCCTGAATCTGGTCAGCATGCAGGTCAACAGTCAGCAGACGGTCAACGCCAGCTGCTTGCAGCATGTTGGCTACCACTTTGGCCGAAATCGGCACACGGGCAGAACGCGGACGGCGGTCTTGGCGGGCATAGCCAAAATAAGGAATCGCAGCGGTAATCCGGCCAGCCGACGCGCGCTTCAGCGCATCTACCATCAGCAGGACTTCCATCAGGTTGTCGTTGGTTGGCTGGCAGGTGGACTGCAGCACGAACACATCACGACCACGCACGTTTTCAAGCAGCTCGACTGTCGCTTCACCATCGCTGAAACGACCTACTGCAGCGCGTCCCAACGTAATATCCAGGTGATTGACAACGGCTTCAGCCAGTTCCGGGTTGGCGTTACCTGTGAAAACCATCAAGCTGTCGAAAGCCATTTTGCGATCCTTGATAAAAAAATAAAGCGTGTAACCAGGATTACACGCTTTATTTTCTGCTTTTATAAGCGACCGGCCATACCGACCACAACGAATTGGCAGGGGAAGAAGGATTCGAACCTTCGCATGTCGGAATCAAAATCCGATGCCTTAACCAACTTGGCGACTCCCCTAAGAACCTGCAAATCTACTGATCAGCAAATCCTGCAAACTTGCCTGCATTGTAGCACTCTGCGACAAAACCGCTCATGCTTTCAGGCTTTAGACTGAATACTTTATCAGCCTCAGCTCGCGTATTAAATGCAGCAAACACACAAGCACCTGAACCGGTCATCATTGCTGGTGCGTACTGGCCAAGCCACTCAATATACTCACCAACTACCGGATACTTCCCAACCGCAACCGCCTGCATATCGTTCCGCAGAACTTTCTGCGTTTCGCCTTGCATCAGCAGGTCAGGAAAGGCCGCTATTGTGACTGGCTTTGAATCGCGCGTCAAGCTTTTTTCTCGAAAAATTTCTTGCGTAGAGATGTGAACCGGAGGCCGCAATACAATATATGCCTGATTTGGAAGCGTTATTTCCTGCAATTGCTCACCTACACCTTCGGCAAACGCATCCTTCCCGAAGATGAAAACGGGCACATCCGCACCGAGTTGCACCCCCAGGCTCATTAGCTCGTTCAGGGGCATATGAATATCCCACAGCGTATTGAGTGCCTTGAGTACAGTGGCCGCGTCGGAGCTCCCGCCCCCCACACCGCCACCCATCGGCAGACGCTTGTCGATTCGCAAGCGACATCCGCGCGTCGTACCGGTTGCAGATTGCAACAGGCGTGCCGCTCGCACCATCAGATCAGACTCGGCCGGCACGCCGGGTAGCGGGTTCTCATGAATGATTTCACCATCACCAGTCGCTTCGATCCAGACGGTATCCCCATGATCCAGCAACCTGAACACCGTTTGCAGCAAATGGTAGCCATCAGCGCGCTGACCAATGATGTGCAGGAACAAATTGAGTTTGGCGGGAGCGAAATAAGGCTTCATATATAGAAACAATGAGGGACGATCAACAAACCGGTCAGCGTAACCGGTTCAGAATCAAGACGCGGGTGAGGTAGTAGATATCTGCCCAAGCTGCCAGTTATAAAGTGCAATACGCACATCGAGCCCCGGGCGACTCAGGAAAATTCGGGAAGGTGCTTCACCAGCCTTCGCATCAGGAAAGCGGATATCCCAGCCATCCTGATGCAGGATACGGGTATCCCCCGCCTCCCAACTGGCCGGACGATCTGGATCGGCCAGACCCAGCAGCCAGAATTTCAGACCATGCGCAGGCATGTCCCATCCAAGCTCGCGCTCGGACAAGGTGCCGATATCTTCTGCGCGACGTTCCTTACCTTCCGCATCAAAGAATGCGGCGTGATGAGGGGTTACTTCTATACGCGCCAGCACTTGCCCAAAACCGTTGCTGATATCTACACGATCATTGCTAAGCTCATGTGTCCAACTGAAATTGCTAGGGAACGCATTTTGTCCCGCTTTATGCACGGACACACGTCCATCGACGGTATAGCGCTGAGGAAGCATGCTCATGGATGAAGGTGGCTTGACTGCGCAGGCGGAGAGCACACCCGCCAGCACAATCGTCAGAATACGATATTTCACTTGCCAGTTAATCTTTGAACAGTTTCACGTAAAACCTGATCATTCGGACTCAACTCCCGCCCCCGCGACCAGACTTTTTCAGCATCTGACTGCTTGCCGCTGCGCCACAGCACCTCACCATAATGCGCAGCCACCTCTGGGTCGGGCATGGCGCTAAAGGCACGTTCCAGCCACACCAGTGCATCCTGAGCCTTGCCTTGCTTATACAGTACCCAGCCCAGGCTATCCAGAATAACAGGATTATCTGGCTCTTTTTGCAGCGCTTGACGGATTAACTCCTCTGCCTCGGCCAGGCGAGTGGTACGGTTTGCTAGGGTATACCCCAGCGCATTCAAAGCCGCCGCATTGTCAGGCTTCTGCTTAAGGTAATCACGCAGATCACGTTCGGCATCATCTACTCGACCGGCCTGCTCAAGCAGCAACGATCTGTCGTACAGCAATTCGGGCCGCTGCGGAAAGGCGATCAGGCCTCGATCCAGCACAGCCAAAGACTGCGCAGGTTGCTTGAACTCCCGCCACGCCTGAGACTCCAATTGGATTTTGCTGATTTTTTCATCATCGCTGCCTTCGGGCATAGCTGCAATGGCCGCCTTCATCGACTCTACATCCTGATTGCGTACGGCAATTTTGATCATGCGCATACGTGCAGGTAAATAGAACTCTCCGGATAGCACACCACCCAGCCTCGTCACGGCATCCTGATCGTGACGTAGCTCATCCGCGCACACACCGAGGTAGTAGAGCACAGCAACTACATTGGGCCCGGGCAAGGTCTGTGCACGGAGCAGCGCACGTTCTGCATCCGCATAACGGCGTAGTTGCAATGCCGACAGCGCGGCGCCAAGTGCCACCTCAGCATCTTCCGGCTGCTTGGTGCCGATTACCTCGTATTCCTTGAATGCCTCTGCAAATTTATTCTGACTCACCAGCTGCTTGGCTAGCGACTTACGCAACTCAAAAGAGTCCGGATGCGCACTCAATGCGGACTGAGCAAATCTGACGATTTCCTCAGCAGGACGTCCCTCCATCATGCGCACCTTTACAATCTGCGCATACTCCCAATTCGGGCGCAGATTCAGTGCCTGATCAATATGGGCAAGCCCATCTGCAATCTGTGCGTTCGCATGCTCGACTATTGCCAGCGATAGATATCCCTCGGCCGTACCCGGATGACGTTCAACGAGAGACCGCACCTGCTCGACCGCCTTCGCCTTATCCGAAAGCTGAGCCAGTTGCGCCGATACCTGCAGCATGATGGTGCCCTTTTCTGCAGGCAGCATCGCCAGCAGGGTATCAGCATCCTGCTGAGCCTCTTCAAACTTCCCCGCCCTCGCCATCAACGTAAAATGCGCATGAACGGGTGCAATTGTTGTGCTATCCAGCTTCCGCCAGATTGTCGCGGCTTCGGCTGCAGCGCTCAGATAACCACCCGCCGCAGCCACTTCCAGCGCACGTTGCGCCACTCGCGGATCGGGATTGCTGCGAGCCATTTCCAGCCAAACACCTGTGGCGAAATCGAACTCCCCCCTCTGCGCAGCAATATCCGCCAACAATGACCTGAAGAGAAACTCTGGCGTTAACACCTGCTTGGGGTAGCGATCAGCATCGCTTGGCACGGCTGCAGATTCGACGGGCGAAGCATCCACCTGCCTGTCGGACTCAGGTCGAGCGACCTCTGCCACTCGCGCATTCGGCGCCGGGATCGACGCACAGGCAACCAGCGCACATGACAATGCACTCGCTACAAGACGCTTGGAAGAGGCTGAGATAGACGGCATGAAGTATCCAGAGAGCGGGAATCGTGACAGATGGGCCATGTTATAGTTGTAGCAGACTGGTTTCAAGCGGTGAAGTTGCATGGCGCCTCTCCCGAAATCTGCGACTCGAATTGAGTCCTTTCATAACATATAGCAAATGGGTGGCCTGGTATGCCTGAATTACCCGAGGTGGAAATTACACGCAGAGGCATTGCTCCGGAAATTGAAGGCGCAATGATTCTCGACGCGATTGTCCGCAATCCACGCCTGCGCTGGCCAATACCGGATCATTTTCCATCCCTGGTGCAAGGCAGAACCATTTTAGCCGTCAAACGCCGCGCAAAATATATTCTAATTGAACTCGACCACGGATATCTCGTTTTACATCTGGGTATGTCGGGCAGTTTTAGATTTGTAACGCATGACACACCCATCGAAAAGCATGATCACGTAGACCTGATTTTCAAAGCTGCGCACGGCGGCACGTCCATCCTGCGCTACCGCGATCCTCGGCGATTTGGTGCGATATTATGGACCGACACCCCTCAGCATCTTCATCCTCTGCTCAGCAAGCTTGGTCCCGAGCCGCTAGGCGATCTGTTTGACGCAGCTTACTTATCCGCAATCTGCCATAGGTTTTCCCGCCCGATCAAACAACTGATCATGGAGGGTGAAATTGTCGTCGGCGTAGGCAATATCTACGCCAACGAGGCATTATTTCTGGCACGTATCCAGCCCTTACGCCCGGCACACTCGCTCAGCCGAGATGAGGTCGAACGACTCGTTAGCAGCATTCGGCAAGTATTACAGCGCGCAATCGAAACAGGGGGCAGTACATTGCGGGACTTTCAGGATGCCAAAGGCAAACCGGGCTATTTTCAGCAAGAATATAATGTCTATGGGCGCAATGGCTTTAATTGCCATATATGTAATACCACTATCATCAGCAAACACCTCGGCGGCAGACATACATTCTGGTGCGAAAAGTGCCAACACTGAAGCAATCGAGACTGGATGACAGCTTGTTAGATGCATCCAATATGATAGATTGCTATCCTTAGACCAATCGTCCATGGACGGGCAATATTCATATCATTATTTGCCCCGCCAAAGCACACCTGACAGGCGCCCAACCTGCACCTGACTTTCCGGAGAATCACATGTCCAACAATCATCTGGTCGCTGACTTTGAAGCATATAGCCGTTGGCGTAGCGGACTGATCCGTCAAATCAGTGATTTCCAGCGCTGGCTGCAAGAACAAGACCTCAACGATGCACAAACCGGCCTGCGTATTCAGCATTTGCTGGACAAATTGCATGAAGACAAACTGAACATTGCGTTTGTGGCGGAATTTTCACGCGGCAAATCCGAGCTGATTAACGCAATTTTCTTTGCTGAATATGGGCAGCGTATTTTGCCCTCGTCTGCCGGCCGCACCACGATGTGCCCGACAGAGCTGTTATATGACGCAAGTCGCCCAAACTGCATCCAGCTTCTGCCAATTGAAACCCGGGCCACCAATACCACTACGTCAGAATATCGCCGCTACCCGGATGAGTGGCATACGCTGCCATTGAATACCGAATCTGCAGAAGACATGCAGGCAGCCTTTCAGGAAGTCGGTCAAACCCGTTGGGCTACATTGGACGAAGCGCGCTCTCTAGGTCTGTTCGATGATGAAGATCCAGACCTCAAACTCACCATTCGCGATGGCAAAATCGAAATTCCGTGCTGGCGCCATGCAGTGATCAATTTCCCGCATCCTTTACTGGAAAAGGGTCTCGTCATTCTGGACACCCCGGGTCTGAACGCAATTGGTACCGAACCTGAGCTGACCCTGAATCTGCTGCCCAATGCACACGCCATCTTGTTCATTCTGGCCGCAGATACCGGCGTGACCAAATCCGACATAGAGGTATGGCGCAATCACATTAGCCGAGCCCCCGGCTCGCGACGTGGGCGCATCGTGGTATTGAACAAAATCGACGGTTTGTGGGATAGCCTGAAATCAGAATCCGAGATCAATGCCGAAATCGACAAGCAGACCAACCAAAGCGCTACCCTGCTTGGCATTCATTCGGATCAGGTGTTTCCAGTATCTGCACAAAAAGCACTGTATGCGAAAATTCATGAAGATGCGGCCTTACTTGACCGAACCCGATTGATGGCGCTGGAGTATGCGTTATCTGACGAATTGATCCCTGCAAAGCAGGAAATCGTACGCGATAACACATTAACTGAAATAGAGGATCTTGCGCTGGCGACGCGCGCCATTCTGGACGCACGCCATGCAAGTATTCGCGAGCAACTGACAGAATTGGGCGCGCTGCGCGGCAAGAACCGTGACGTCATCGAATCAATGCTAGATAAAATTCAGGATGAAAAGCAGCACTTTGAAAAAGGCATGGTTCGTTTTCAAGCCCTGCGGAGTGTGTTTACGCAGCAAACCAATACACTGTACAGCCACGTATCAGTAGATAGACTAAAGAAGCGCATCAACGAGGCACGCACCGATATGCAACGTGCCAAGTTGTCTACTGGTATTACCGGTGCAATGCAACGGTTCTTCCGCGACATTAATGGCGATATTTCTAAATCTGCCGAGCAAGTCGCTGAAATTCAAGCCATGATGGCTGGCATGTATCGTCGGTTCAGTGAGGAACACGGCTTGGTCAATAGCAGCCCGCCTCCATTCTCGACACTCAAGTATCACAAAGAAATCGCTCGTCTTGAAAAGAGTTTCAATGAGCATTTCAACAATCTGGGTACGATTCTGACAACCTCGCAGAACACCATGACTAGCAAATTTTTCGAAACAATTGCCAGCCGTATCCTGCATGTTTATGAAGTTGCCAATCGCGATATTGATCACTGGTTAAAAGCAGTGATGGCGCCCATGGAAACTCAGGTACGTGAACACCAGATTCAACTGCGTCGCCGACTGGAAAGTGTCAAACGTATTCACAAAGCAACTGATACACTGGAAACTCGTATTAATGAACTTGAAGAGATTGAATCGACCATTGTGCAACAGCTGAGAGAAGTCGATATTCAACTGAAAAAGGCATATCTGGTACTCAATCAACCTTCAGGAAGCGAACTTTCAACCTCAAGCTGATAGTCTTCAAGAGAGGGCAGATTTACTCAATACAAAAATATGAAGTAAAGAGATTCAATATTGCCCTTGAAATTATTCTTTATTCCAATAATAATTGGACAGTATTCATTCCATGCCCACAGGCTCCATCGGAGATAAATGATGATTGATTTTTCTGCTTTCACACTGCCACAACTGGCCCAACTGCAAAAAGACCTCGAGCGCGAAGTTGAGCGCCGCAAGGTTGAAGACCGCAAGCAAACTCTGGCTGAACTGCAACGTCTGGCAGCTGAGCGCGGCTTCACACTGGCAGATCTGGTGACCGAAACTTCCGCCAAGCGCGGCAGCAAGCGTGGCACCGTGGCAGCTCAATTCCGCAACCCGGCCAATCCAGAACAAACCTGGACCGGTCGTGGCCGCAAGCCACAGTGGGTTGCCGATCATCTGGAAAATGGCGGCTCCATCGATACACTGCGCATCTAAGGCAGACATCGGCACACGTCTGCCGAATGAAAAGAGGAGGCATACGCCTCCTTTTTTATTGAAATCGCATCATACAGTCAGACAAGTAAGCTTCATTTACCTGCACGATTCGATAGATATGAAAAACCCGCAGACTTTCATCTGCGGGTTTTAAAATTTGGTGGGGCGTCACAGATTCGAACTGTGGACCTACGGATTAAGAGTCCGCTGCTCTACCAACTGAGCTAACGCCCCGGATATGTGTATCAGATACACATATCTAGCATTTGTGGGTTGTCACAGATTCGAACTGTGGACCTACGGATTAAGAGTCCGCTGCTCTACCAACTGAGCTAACAACCCGTTTCCCTGGTGGGTCGTGCGGGACTCGAACCTGCGACCAACGGATTAAAAGTCCGCTGCTCTACCGACTGAGCTAACGACCCGGGGAAGACGAGCATTATAAGTCTCCTGCACAATTCGTCAATAGCTTCCACACAATTTTCTGTTCGAAGGACTTGCAAGTTCACCATTCAGCCTTACCATATCTACCCAGTAAAGCAGCTAACCACGCCACTTTCATGTACTTTTTCCGGCCATCTGCCGAATGGTGGCCCGACAGGAGATTTTCATGCGCTATCTGCATACTATGGTTCGAGTCACTGATCTGGATGCATCCATCCGGTTCTATCGCGATGCACTCGGCCTCGAACTGACGCGTCGCAAAGATTATGAGGCCGGTCGCTTTACGCTGGTTTACCTGGCAGCCCCCGGCCAGCCTGACGCAGAACTGGAATTGACCTGGAACTGGGATCCGGAGGTGTACACCGGCGGCCGCAACTTTGGTCATTTGGCTTATGAAGTGGATGATATTCACGCCTACTGCCAGCATTTGATGGATCGCGGCATCCTGATTAACCGCCCACCACGTGATGGACGCATGGCCTTTGTTCGCTCGCCGGATGGCATCTCGATCGAATTGTTGCAAAAAGGCGAGGCACTGGCACCGGTTGAGCCATGGGTATCCATGCCGAATACCGGTAGCTGGTAGTCATTCGGATAGCATCGGACAAACCGTGCAGCCTTGCTTTGCATTGCAGGGTAAAATGCGCCTTTTGCCCGATGCCCCCATGGAAGCCATGACTTCGCCAACCGATCCATCCGCACTTGATTATGAACGCCGATTTGGTGGTGTTGCACGCCTGTATGGTGACGTTGGCTTGCATGCGTTTGCATCCGCACATGTATGCGTCATCGGGATCGGAGGCGTCGGCAGCTGGGCCGCTGAAGCGCTGGCACGGAGTGCAGTCGGACAGATTACGCTGATTGATCTGGATCACATTGCACCCAGCAACATCAATCGTCAGCTGCATGCCCTGAGCGATACGCTGGGCGCTGCCAAAGTTACGGCAATGGCCGATCGCATTCGCGCGATCAATCCGCGCGTTCAAGTGCATGAGGTCGACGATTTTCTGACACAGGACAATCTGGCTAGTCTGATTGATCGCAGATTTGACGTGGTGATCGACTGCATGGATCAATTGCGGGTGAAATCGGCGCTGGTTGCGCATTGCAAGCGCCAGCGCATCCCGCTACTCGTATCGGGCGGAGCGGGCGGCAGAATGGATCCGACCCGCATTGCCAGTGGCGACATCGCCCAGAGTCAGGGTGATGCACTACTGTCCAAACTACGTGCCGATTTGCGCCGCAATTATGGTTTTCCGCGCGACGGGAAACGCTTCGGTATCGAATGCGTGTTCTCGGAAGAACAGATTGTCAGGCCAGCAGCGGCCTGTGCGCCTGCGTCGGGCGCTGCACTCAATTGCGCGGGCTATGGCTCTGCCGTGGTGGTCACTGCCACGTTCGGCATGACGCTGGCGGCACGCGCATTCAATATCCTCATCAGACATCAAGGAAAAGCCAAATGAATCACGAATTCGAACTGAACGGGGAGTTCATCACCCTCGACAGCCTGATCAAGGCACTGGGCTTGGCCCAAAGCGGCGGCGCAGCAAAGCAAATGGTTGCAGATGGTCTGGTGCAGGTCGATGGACAGATCGAGCTGCGCAAAACATGCAAGATCCGCGCAGGCCAAGTAGTGAAACTGGCCGAAGACGTGATTCGCGTAGTGCAGGGCTAATTCCGCAATTTCGCCAGCTGTTCGGCACTCAGTACACACCATTCGCCCGCTGCCAGTGCAGGCAAATCGGCCAGAGACAATCCGCCCATGGCCTCGCGGTGCAGGCCTTCTACGCGATTGCCTGCCGCTGCAACCATTCGCTTCACCTGATGATATTTGCCCTGATCTATCGTCATCAGGATTTCCAGCGCTCCCGTTTGCTGCACACTTAACGCCGCCAGCGGGGCATCTTCATCGTGTAGCAGCACACCAGCCAGCAGCGCTGCAATCATGTCGGCATGTGCAGCATGTTTGAGCGTCACCCGGTAGGTTTTGGGGACATGGCGCTTGGGTGAGGCTAAAGCGTGATTCAGAGCGCCATCATCCGTCAGCAAGAGCAGTCCAGTCGTATCGGCATCCAGTCGGCCAATAGGCTGCACGCCTCGCTCGACGAGAAAGCCCGGCAGACAGCTGAATACCGAGGCATGGTGTTGCGGCGAGCGTGAGCATTCAACATTGACAGGCTTATTCAGGGCAATGCAGATCGTGTCACTACACACCCAATCGATCTCGTCCACACAAATGCGGAGTCCACTCAAGTCAAACCGGGCAGAGGGCTCATCACATATTTCATCCTCCACCTGCACGCAGCCTGACTGAATGATCTGGCGGCAGGCCTTGCGGCTACCGAATCCCTGCGACTGGAGGATGCGTTCGAGTGGCGTCATGTGAATACGATGGGTGATTACTTGTTGCGATGGGCGCGTGGATGGGCTGCATCATACACCGAGGCGAGATGCTGGAAATCGAGATGGGTGTAGACCTGCGTACTGGCGATGCTCGAATGACCCAGCAACTCTTGAGTGGCACGCAAATCCTGACTGGATTGCAGAAAGTGACTGGCACAGGCGTGGCGCAGCTTATGTGGATGCAGATGATCAGCCACACCCAGTTGCTTCCCCCAGGCATCGAGGCGCGCCTGTATCGAGCGGACGCTCAGACGTGCGCCTTGCTGCGACAAAAACACCGCCCCAATCGTTCCGGCACCCGGCAACAGGGATCGCACCGCAAGCCAGTCGGCCAAAGCTGTGCGTGCCTGCTCACCGACTGGCACCATGCGCGACTTGCCTCCTTTGCCAAGTACCTGCACCAATCGCAGCTCATCGTGGAAATCGGCAAGATCGAGCCGGACAAGTTCTGACACCCGTAATCCACCCGAGTAGATCAACTCGAACGCCGCACGGTCTCGTAGCGCCAGCGTATCGTCATCCGGCATCGCATCAAGAAACTGCTGGGTCGCATCCGGACCAAGCGGATGCGGCAATTTGCGTGCACGCCTGGGCGCGCGCACAGCTTCAAAGGGGTTGGCACTGAGTTCACCGCATTGCAGTAGATACCGGCAACACACTCGCCACGCAGACAGACGTCGCGCACTGGAGGCCGGATCATCACCGCGTGCATGCAGCTTGCGCACCAGGCCACGCGCTACTCTGGCATCGACCTGTGCCAGCGAGAGCGGTGCGATCAGGTCTGCCAGGAGGCGCATATCCGCAAGATAGGCTGCGCGCGTTGCTTCAGATTGCGTATGCTCGGCCTGAAGCCACTGCTCGATACGTGCTATCCAGGGCATCAGCGCGACAGAAAGCGACCAATCGCCGCAGAGGCCAGTTCACCGATACGCGCCAGATACAGCGTGCCCATTTCCGGATGGAAACGCTGCGGATCTTCGGATGACATGATCAGCAAACCGAACGGCGTATCACTGCGCAAGGCAACCTGCGCCCAGCTGCGCAGGCTGGGTGCAACCTCACCCATGAATGTCGCGACTTCATCGGTGACATAATGGCCACAGTAGGGCTCAGGCAGGCTTTGCGCCAGCACTTTGACTTCATCACTGACGGCATGAAAGGCCTCAAGCGTGTCGTCCGGCTCTTCGCTCCACAAACGGATGGCGACGTGCGGCACATTGAAATGCGTCATCAGCTGATCTTCGAGCACGCCCAGCACGGCGGCCAGATCACGTGCATTCAGCAAGGACAGCGACAGTTGGTGCACTTTGTCGCCGATCTGGTCGTTCTCTTCGCCGAATTGCAGCAACTCGCCGAGCTTGCTTTCAAATACGCGACTCCGTTCGCGCAAGGCCAGAATCTGGCGCTCGGCCAGTGGAATGGCTCGCCCCCCGTGCGGATGCGGCACAAAAATATCCGCAATCAAGTCTGCATATTCTTCGAAAAAATCCGGATTTTTCTGTAAAAACTGCGCTACGTCTGCCGATTGCATTCGGTACTCCGCTCGATATCAATTGGGGCGACGCGAAACAGGATCGCGACGACTAGATAGCGACGGCTTCTGCCCCAAGTTCTAGAAATAATTCGCACATGCTGGCCGCAACAGGCTCACTAAAGTGGAAACCCTGCATCTTCTCGACGCCCAGCCCTTGCAGAAAGGCCACATCAACCTGTGATTCGACGCCTTCAACCACCACTTCCAAGCCCAGCGCATGCCCCATTTGTACAATGGCCTGCATGATACGCCGTCCGGCCTCGGTATTGAGTCGCGAGGTAAAGGATAAATCGACTTTCAGCATATCGATTGGCATGTCATGCAATTGCGACAGCGACGAATACCCGGTGCCGAAATCATCAATCGCGATCAGGAAACCCGCATCATGAAGCAAGCTAAGATGCCTGGTTTGCCGGGCATAATCAGTCAGTGCAAGGCTTTCTGTCACTTCGATAATGATATCGCCCGGCACTAATCCATTTTCGGTGACCTGATCGATCAGATTCCGGACAAAATGTGGTGAAAAAAGTAGATTACGGGAGACATTGAGCGCCAGTCGCTGAGTAAAACCCCGATCTCGCCATTGGCGCAGCATGGCAATGGCCTGCACGGTAACCTGTTCGGACAACTCTTGAATCAGGCCCAACTTTTCTGCCATCGGAATAAATACTTGCGGCGTAATCCAGCCACTTACATCATGCCAGCGCACCAGTGCTTCAACCGAGGAAACTTTACCTGTCCGCGCATTGATAATGGGCTGGTAAAAGACGCGTAACTCATTTTCTTGCACAGCACGATTCAGACGGGTCTGAATCGCCATATGCTCGCGACCCATTGTTTTCAGATTCAATACGTCACTGAAAAACTGAACATTATTTCGTCCGGAGGCCTTAGCGTGATACATGGTGCTATCCGCTGCCGTCATTAAAGCTTCACCGGTATCCGCATTATCCGGATAAATTGCCATGCCGATGGAAATGGTCGGACGCATTTCCAGACCATCAATCATCACACCTTTTCGGGCAATTTCACGTAGACGCTCGGCAATCTGCATTAGCACATCGGTATCATCGATATCGGGAATCAAGACGACAAATTCGTCCCCGCCCCAGCGCGCCAGAATATCTTCTTCCCGCAAGACGCTTTTCAGCTGACCCGCGACCGTGATCAAGGCACGATCACCCGCGTGATGGCCAAAAGCATCGTTGATCTGCTTAAAGTGATCCAGATCGATAAAGCCAAGCGCCACCCGAGTACCATTTCGCTTGGCACGGGTGAGCGACTGATGCAGGACATCATCCAACAACATGCGATTTGGGAGGCCAGTGAGTCCGTCATACAGCGCCAGCCGCATAATATGGCGTTCGTGCAGATGAGCCACGGTCACATCACGCAACACACCGCGCAGACTGATAATCTGTCCATTCACGTCCACACTGGCAATGAGACGGGCTTCCAGCCACAACGGTTCAGCATCGCCCCGCAGCAGGCGGAAACGCTGCACTACCAGCGGACGGCCATCGGCCACCCCCAGCAGGGAACGCTTGAGCAAGTCACGTTCGTCTTCGTGTACAAACTCCAATAAATTGCGGCCCACATCGCTTTCGGGCGTCTCCGCTCCCGCGCTGCGCAAGGTTGTCCAGGCTGCTGAGGCATGCACAAGGGTACCATCCGGACTTAAATCCACGATGGCCTCTTCCAAGAGGTTCAGCGTTTCCACCATCACTCGACGGCGGGCATCCTCATGCAACCATTCAGTCGCATCCCGCGCCAGCACGATCAGATGTGACTCTCCGCCTTCGGCACTCGGTATTCGCTCCAGACGGCAAATAAAGTGCGCCTTTTTGCCACTCGACTCCAGCGCAAACCGCATTTGCACCGGACCAGCTCCCTCAAACACCCGCTTGCCCGCTTCCATAATGGCTACCACAGTCGCATCGGGCAGACATTCACTCAGCGCATTACCGGGTCGCGCACCGGGAGGAAGGGCAGGGTGTACAGACCAGACATTGATGATCAGTCCGGTTTGATCCAGCTCGAACACAATATCTTCGGTGGCACCAACCAGTGCTTTCAGACGAATTTCATTGGAATGCAGTCGTTCCTGATTTTCCTGTTTCACCAGTGCCAGCGACAGATAATTGGCAAGGTTTGACATCAGGCGGCCTTCAGACTTATGGCGCTGTCTCATGCGGTCGAAATGAATCAGCGCAAGGAAGCCGATCAAATCGCCATCATCAAGCAGAGGCACGCAAGTGAGCTGTTCGCCACGCACATGGTCGACAAACTCTGCGAGATCGGATGGCAGCTCATGACGGGAACGGGTCACAATCAAACCAGCAGACAACGCGTCATGGAGATCTGGATATCGAGCGTAATCAACCCACTTAAGCTCTTGGACTTCAAGATCATGCAATTCAGATGTACGCCACACTGACAGACGCTCAGCCCGTGTCCCTGCACTGCGACTACGATAGAGCGAGGCCGTTGCAGCCTGAAACGCAGTCGCCACAGCACAGAGCGCCCGTGACAGTGACTCACTGCCGGGCTCTAGTAACACTGCGCTGGTGGCGTCCAGCAACTCGAGATAGTCAGGCGCAGGCCCGAGAACAGCATGTTCTCCGTGAGGCACTGCACGCTGTAAGTTCTTTGACGTCATGGCTCGTCCAGATTCAATCGAGCCCGGATCCCTCTCTTGCGTAACCTGACCAGCGGCGTTCAATAGGCCGACCAGCACCTACCGCCTGTTCATGGGGCATACGGATCGCATTCCCAATCGAATTGGCACGGTAGACGGGGCATCCGGACGGCCACACTTTACCACGCCCGGTGCGCTTACCAACCGCTTTATGCAAGAAGTCACAAGGGCTGTCGCGCCGAACGAGCCATCCGCCAGACGGTCTTTACTCTGGTTTCGGCATCAGTTCCGGCGGCGTCACTACCACGCTGTACCCACATTCCTTCTGCGGGCAGACCTTTTCAAGGCCGCGACGTTTGGTCGTCTTCATGGTCAGCACCGGCCAGTTGCACTGCGGACAGGTTTCAGCCACTGGCGGATTCCATGTTGCATACTTGCACTTGGGATAGGTGTTGCAGCTATAAAACAGCTTGCCGTACCGGCTCTTGCGTTCAATGAGCGTCCCCGCCTTGCACTCCGGACAAGTGACCCCGGTATCCTTCGGCTTTTCCAGCGGCTCGATGTGCTTGCACTTCGGATAGTTCGCACAGCCAATGAACTTGCCATAGCGACCAGACTTGATCACCAGCTGACCGCCATCATTCGGACAGAACCGCCCCTCCACAATCTGCGTGGCTTCTTCCGCCTTCTGTTCGGCGGTTTCATTCATGTCGCGTGTGTAATCGCATTCAGGGAAGCCCGAGCAACCGATAAAGCGGCCACGACGACCCAGACGGATGATCAGACCCTTACCGCACTTGGGGCAGGTCTCGTCAATCGCTTCGTGCGTCACATCGCTACGCTTCAGCGCCTGCTTTTCCTCGATCTGCTTGTGGAAACCTTTCCAGAACTCCTCCATCACCGGCACCCAGGCACGGTTACCGGCAGCAATTTCGTCCAGCTTGTCTTCGAGCTTGGCAGTGAAGTTGTAATCCACGTACTGGGTAAAGTGTTCGGTCAGAAATTTATTGACCACTTCACCCGTATCGGTCGGCAGGAAGCGTTTCTTGTCAAGGATCACGTATTCGCGATCCTTCAGCGTGGAGATGATGGAGGCATAGGTAGATGGACGACCAATACCGTGCTCTTCCAGCGCCTTCACCAGCGAGGCTTCCGAATATCGGGGCGGTGGCTGGGTAAAATGCTGCTCGCCATAGAGCTTGTCGACCGGCAGCTCATCACCCGCTTCCATCAGCGGCAACTTGGCGTCGTCCTCGCCCTCGACATCGTCGGCATCTTCCTGATATACCGCGATAAAGCCGGGGAACACCAGTACCTGACCGCTGGCACGGAACATGCCTTCACCCACGGCGATGTCTACGCCGGTGGTATCGAACTTGGCCGGCGCCATCTGGCTGGCCAGTGTCCGCTTCCACACCATGTCGTAGAGCTTGAATTGCTCGGCCGACAGGAAGGCCTTCACGGATTCCGGCGTACGCAGAATGGAGGTGGGACGAATCGCTTCGTGGGCCTCTTGTGCATTCTTGGACTTGTTCTTGTAGGTCACCGGATTGGCTGGCAGGTATTCCTTGTCGAACTGACCGCCAATGTAATCACGGATTTCGGCCACGGCCTCATTGGCCAGTGCCACCGAATCGGTACGCATATAGGTGATCAGACCGACTGTGCCCTGACCGACGTCAATCCCTTCGTACAGTTGCTGCGCGGTCCGCATGGTGCGGTCAGTCGTCATACCGAGCTTGCGCACAGCTTCCTGTTGCAGGGTGGACGTGGTGAACGGCGCGGCCGGACTACGGCTCTTGCGCTTTTTCTCGACATTGGCGACACGCGCCGGATGCCCATTGAGCGCAGCCACGATCTCGGCATGCACTGCATCAGTGGGAATGTCGAACTGTTCGAGCTTCTTGCCACGCCACTCATTGAGACGTGCCGAGAATTTCTGACGACCCTTGTGGCTATCGAAATGAATCGTCCAGTATTCCTGCTCGACAAAGGCACGGATTTCCAGCTCGCGCTCGCAGATCATGCGCAGAGCAGGGCTTTGTACCCGGCCAGCAGATAGACCTGTACGCACCTTGCGCCACAACAGCGGCGAAAGATTGAAACCGACCAGATAATCCAGCGCACTGCGTGCCTGCTGGGCGTTGACCAGATCGCCGTCAATATCGCGCGGATTGGCCACTGCTGCTTTCACGGCGGTTTCGGTGATTTCGTGGAACACCACGCGCTTGACGTTCTTTTCCTGCAGCACCTTTTTGTTGCGCAGGATTTCCAGCAAATGCCAGGAGATCGCTTCACCTTCGCGGTCCGGGTCAGTTGCCAGAAAGACGTTATCAACTTCTTTGACCGCATCGACAATCGCATCGACGTGCTTGGCATTCTTGGGAATGACCTGATACTTCATAGCAAAGCCGTTGTCGACATCGACAGAACCATCTTTGCGCACAAGGCCACGCACATGGCCGTAGCTGGCAAGGATATCGAATTCCTTGCCGAGGTATTTCTTGAGTGTCTTCGCTTTCGAGGGCGACTCGACAATCAGCAAACTGGTGGCCATGGGCTCTCCAACTGGGCCGGCACTTAACGGGCCAATTCATTTATCTGCCCGGATAATGTGTCCGGGCGAATTCAACATCCTGGGAAAACAATTGTGTGCATGAAGCAGATGACCTGTCGGCCAAACACAGCATGCCTCTAATGCATCAAAGGCTGTGCTTCAGCATAAAGCAATTCGTCGATCAGTAGATTGGCCAGATCGTCGCCCTGACGCCACAGTATCATCAAGGCCAAGCGCTTGATGGATTCAAGATCTATCTTGCGGGCGGGATTGGACATTAACCGATCAATCAGCATTTCACGCTGGGCGACAGACAGGGCATCGGTACTGGCCAGATAGTAGAAAAAGGCCTGCGCCTCTGCTGTCAGACAGTCAGCTTCATGCGGATGCAAAAGACGCGGTGACGTCGAGGTCACCAGATCGCGATACGGCGCATCATCAAGATGCTCCATCTCGCCCAGCCATTCCATGGCCTCGTCCACTTCTGCATCCTCGAAACCAGCGGCCAGCAGGCGGCGTGCCAGCGTGGCACGATCCGGACACTCGTCCGGGCTGTAATATTGTTCGAAGAGATAGGCGAGTACATCTAGCATGGCAAAGGGTTTCTGTCAGATCCTTTGGAAGCTGCCGCCGGGCAGACGTGCCACGTGTCCAGACAGTTCCAGTGTCAACAGGATCGCGTATGCGTCCTCAACCGTCAAGCGTGTACGATCACACAATGTATCGATATCTACCGGATCATATCCCAGCGCACCTAAGCAGCGTGCGGCTTCCGGGGTCAGTTCGGCGATATTGTCAGCAGGCTGCGGAGGCATTGAAGGTTTCAAGTCTTCGGTGATGTCGTCTGCGCGCTCTACCAGTTTTGCACCTTCGCGAATCAGCGCGTGGCACCCTCGCGATTGCGGCGCATGGATCGAGCCCGGAATCGCGAACACTTCGCGCCCCTGCTCGGCTGCTTGGCGTGCCGTAATGAGGGAACCACTACCCAGGGTCGCTTCTACCACCAGTACTCCAACCGACAAGCCGGAAATAATTCGATTGCGCCGAGGGAAATTACCCATGCGCCCGGGCGTACCCAGCGGGAACTCGGACACCAGAACGCCATGGGCAGCAATCTGGTGGGCCAATTGCAGATTACCGGCGGGATACACAATATCCAGACCCGTCCCGACCACAGCAACGGTCTTACCGTCACCCGCCAGCCCGCCACGATGGGCTGCAGAATCAATGCCTGCGGCCAGGCCGGATGTAATGGTAAGCCCTCGCTTTGCCAACTCTTCGGCAAATGCCTCCGCATTGGCCACACCTTGCGGCGTCGCATGCCGACTCCCTACCACGGCGATCTGCCGGGCAGACAATAAATCTACTCGGCCTTTGGCAAACAGCAGGGCAGGTGGATCT
The DNA here is from genome assembly GCA_019084025.1 of Burkholderiaceae bacterium DAT-1. Classification (NCBI taxonomy): domain Bacteria; kingdom Pseudomonadati; phylum Pseudomonadota; class Betaproteobacteria; order Burkholderiales; family Burkholderiaceae; species Burkholderiaceae bacterium DAT-1. The sequence continues at coordinate 521,092 of JAHRBI010000003.1, read as the reverse complement.
GCAATATCCAGCAATTGCTGCGGATAGGCAGTATCCGCCAGGGTGAGCAGATGATTGTCTGGTTGAGCCAGCCAACTTAAATGCCGCGCCAGTAAATCGCTTTCGCATCCTGCAAAAAAGGCGTTTAGCTGCTTGCTGTTAAGCAACCCCGACAAGCTGCTGCGACTCGCGCCGAGCGCAGCCTCGGGCGAACCAAACTGCTGCAGCAGCCGGATCAGCGTCTGACTGCCAATGCCCGGGATAAGCGCCAGCCTAAGCCACGACTCGGCATCGGCTGCGCTTGACACACACGGTGCCGGATCAAGGGTTTCGGACGTCATCACTCGGGCTAACCGCCTGAGATGCATCGAGTACCAGTGCGTAACTCACACGCGGGAAAACCCGGTAGACGAACAGATTGGCGACCTTTTCACCCGGCGCATACAGCACGGGATCTTTTTTGTTTTCGCGATTCAGTTCACGTGCTGCTTTGAAGACATTCAGGACGTGCCCCAGCTCCAGGCCGGCATTCGCACCGCGATTGATCACGATCGTGGAATATGTTCCCACATCACGACCGCCACCCAGCGCACTCAATACCTTGGCATCGATAGGACGCGAAGGCACATGCGGAACATAGCTTGGCAGGAGCCCATCTTCGCGGCGAACCAAGCGGTTGCCAATATTGATTTCCTGTACTGAGCGCGTCACCTTGAGGCCTGACACCGCACCCTTGAGCACAACCTGCAAATCACCCGTGTACTCAACCTCATAGCCCAGTACCTCGCCATTCACGGGATCTTTCAATTCACGACCACCACGGAAGGATTGCCACATCGACCCGACATCTGCCGATAAGCCCGACGCGTAGACCTTATCTCCCACCGAGAAGGAGAGATGATCGTCTGGCCCGAGTGCAACACGAGGAGCCGCCTCGAAAGCCTGGCGATCGATGACCATGGGGCGTGCAAGGAAAGGCTCAATTGCGTGAGCAGGAATCGTAGGCGCGGCCTGATCAGCAAACTGGGTAATCCGAATGCCGGGCGACACGCGATCATGCTTCAGCGCATCCCGCTTAATGTCGTTGCCGTCGTTTTTCAGCAATCGCAGATGCGGCTGCCCGCCTTCCATATCCATGACGATCACATCGCCCGGGAAAATCCAGTGGGGATTGGCAATTTCTTCCTTGTTCAGGTTCCAGATCTGCGGCCATTTCCACGGATCTTTCAGGAATTTCCCAGAAATTCCCCACAAGGTATCCCCTTTAACAACAACGTATCGCTCAGGCGCATTGTCCGCCAGGCGAATTTCATCTGCCTTTACCACACCGGCCGCCAGGCCAAGGGATATAATGGCAGCAGACAGCAGCGTGCGGCCAAAGCTTGGCCGTTTAAGCAGGGACATATGCATGATGTGATTCCTTGCCTGCCGAAAGAGGCAGTTTTCCGTATTTTATGCCGAGTGCATGGGAATTCCGAATTCGGATTCTGCATTCAAACAGTTTACTGTAGCAAGCAAACATGGCCATTCTGAACATTCTCCACTATCCCGATGAGCGATTGCATACAGTCGCCAAGCCCATTGACGTATTCGACGATGCTTTGCGCACACTGGTGGCCGACATGGCCGAAACCATGTACGCCGCGCCAGGCATAGGTCTCGCGGCGACACAGGTCGACGTGCACAAGCGCCTTGTCGTCATCGATGTCAGCGAAGACAAAACCGGCCTCATGGCACTCTGCAATCCTGTCATTGTGTCGCGTAATGGCGAATGCATGGCAGAGGAAGGGTGTTTATCCGTCCCGGGCATTTACGACGAAGTACCGCGCGCGGAAACTGTGGTCGTAGAAGCACAAGACGAATTCGGCAAAACACGCCGCATCGAAGCGGATGGTTTGCTGGCCATTTGCATCCAGCATGAAGTCGATCATCTGGATGGCAAAGTATTCGTAGAAAAGTTATCCAAATTGAAACTGAACCGGATTGTGCAGAAGCTGAAAAAGCAACAGCGCAAGACCATGTAAGGGACACCGGATGAAACTGATTTTTGCCGGCACCCCCGAATTTGCTGCCACCGCACTGGACGCCCTGATGCGCGCAGGCCACGAAATTGTCATGGTACTGACCCAACCGGATCGACCATCCGGTCGCGGGATGAAATTGACGCCCTCACCTGTCAAGCAACTGGCGCTCCAGCACAATCTGCCGGTTTATCAACCCGAAAAATTACGCACCGAAGAACAGCAGGCCCCCCTGCGGACACTCGACGTCGATGCCATAATCGTAGCCGCCTACGGCATTATCCTGCCGCAAGCCGTGCTGGATCTACCACGCCGTGGCTGTATCAACATTCACGCCAGCCTGCTCCCGCGCTGGCGCGGAGCGGCGCCCATTCATCGAGCCATCGAATCGGGCGATGCAGAAACTGGCATTACCATCATGCAGATGGATGCAGGACTGGATACAGGTGCCATGCTGTCCATGCATCGTCTGCCGATCGCCGCGGACGATACCACTGCCAGCCTGCATGACAAACTGGCCACACTCGGTGGCGACGCCATTGTGTCGACCCTGGCTCAGCTGAACCAGCTGAATGCCATCGCGCAACCAGCGGAGGGCGTGACCTATGCCGAGAAAATCCGCAAGGATGAGGCACACGTCGACTGGACACTGCCTGCCACGGTCATCGAACGTCGCCTACGCGCATTCAACCCGTTCCCGGCGCTTTGCAGCACCCTGAATGAGGAAACCATCAAATTCTGGCGTGGCACCCTGGTTCAGGGATCAGGCAAGCCCGGAGAAATCCTGTCTGCCGGACCTGAAGGCATTGTGGTGGCATGTGGCGAGGGTGCAATCAATCTCACAGAACTCCAACGTCCGGGTGGCAAACGCCTGAGTGCCTCGGCCTTGCTGACGGGGCTGCCACTGGTCGCAGGTATGCAGTTCTTTACGCTTTCCGCTGCTTGAAACTTTGCTGGCCCACCACGATCTCAACACAAGGAGATTGTGCCTTTGGGAAGGGACGCTGAATCATGTATGGAAACTGGATGAAAACGACGCTGCTGATGGCAGCGATTGTAGCCCTCTTTGGCACCGTGGGTGCCTTATTGGGTGGCCAGACTGGCATGCTGCTGGCCTTGTTGTTTGCAGGTGCAACCAATGTGTTTGCTTACTGGCATTCGGACGAGGTCGTCCTGCGCATGTACAACGCCCGAGAGGTCGATGCGCACAGCGCGCCCGAGTTTTATAGCATGGTGCAGGAACTCTCAGGCCGGGCGGGTCTACCCATGCCGCGTGTCTATGTGATTGACGAAGACCAGCCGAATGCCTTTGCAACGGGGCGAGACCCGGAACATGCGGCGGTTGCCGCCACCACCGGCATCATGCGCATGCTGACCTATCGCGAACTCCGCGGCGTAATGGCGCATGAACTGGCGCACGTTCGTCATCGTGACACCCTGATTTCGACGATTACCGCTACAGTAGCCGGTGCGATTGGTGCAATTGCACAGTTTGGCCTGTTTTTCTCAGGCGGAAACCGTGATGGCGAACGCACCAATCCGATTGTGGCCATTCTGATTGCAATCTTTGCACCGATGGCTGCCATGCTGATTCAGATGGCCATTTCGCGCTCACGAGAATTCGAGGCAGATGCCGGGGGCGCAGCCATCAGTGGCGATCCTCTGGCGCTGGCTGATGCACTGTACAAGATCGAACGCTATGCACAGGGTTTACCGATGCACGCCGCCGAACAGCACCCGGAAACCGCCCAGATGATGATCATCAATCCGCTCAGCGGAAGCGGCATGGCCGAGCTGTTCAGAACGCACCCATTAACGGAAGAACGCATTGCCCGCCTGCAGCAGATTGCACGCGGCGGCTTCCAATCATATTGAATCAGCTTGCACGGATACATACCGTGCAAGTGACCCTATCAGGACCTGTATGTACAAGACGCAGAAAATTGCCGGCGAAACCGTAGCCGCAGTACTCGCTGGCCGGAATCTGACCGATACGCTGAATACCGTGTGGCGCAAGGAAGCCGGATTGGAAGCCCGGCATCGCGGTGCCATTCAGGACATCAGCTACGGCACCCTGCGTCGATATGGCGAAATCAGTTTCATGCTGAAGCAACTGATTCAGCGGCAGGACATTGAGGCCCCGATTCATGCGCTGCTGGCGATTTCGACTTACCAGCTGGCCTGGGGGCGCTCGGCACCGCACGCAATTGTCGATTACGCAGTGAAGGTCGCCAGCCACATCAATGGCGGTCGCGCCAAAGGACTGGTAAACGGCGTGCTGCGCAATTTTCTGCGCCGCAAAGATGAGCTGATGCAAGCCGCCCACGCAAACCCGCACGCTCACTGGAATCACCCGGAATGGTGGATTGCCGCCATGCAGCGTGCCTGGCCGGATCACTGGGAACAGGTACTGACAGCCAACAACAGCCGACCGCCCATGACTTTGCGTGTGAATCTGCGCAAGAATTCACGCGAGGCCTATCTCGACGCGCTCAAAGCAGCTGACATTGCTGCAGAAGGCATCGGCACACAAGGCATTCGCCTGAAACAACCGGTTAGCGTAGACCAACTCCCCGGTTTCTTTGAAGGATTATGCTCGGTACAGGATGCAGGTGCGCAGTGGGCTGCACCTTTACTCAATCCTGCGCCGGGAAGCAGGGTGCTGGATGCATGTTGTGCGCCGGGCGGTAAAACCGGGCACCTGCTGGAATATGCAGATGTAGCGGTCACAGCACTGGACGTTGACGTACAGCGTTTGAATCGTGTACGCGAAAATCTCGATCGACTCGGTGTATCCGCCAAAGTGGTGCAAGGCGATGCAGCCAATCCATCACAGTGGTGGGATGGTCAGCCCTTCGATCACATCCTTGCAGACGTACCATGCTCGGCCACGGGTGTTACACGCCGTCATCCCGACATTAAATGGTTGCGCCGACCAGACGATTTTGCGCAATTCGCCACGCAACAGTCATCTATGCTGGATGCATTGTGGGGCTGCCTCAAACCCGGTGGTACACTCCTGTATGTGACGTGTTCGGTCTTTCCTGAGGAAAACGCACAACAGATCGAGGCATTTCTGTCGCGTACTCGCAACGCACGACAGATTTCGCTCAGCACGTCCCTGCCAAATAACGGGCAATTGCTGCCAGATTTACAACAAGATGGTTTTTATTACGCGCTGCTTGCCAAGGATTAACGTCAGAGGACTGCTGTCCCTGGCGATTTTCCTGTTGCTTGCATGCAGTGCATCGGCAGCCACCATCAAACTCAGTCAGGTGGGAAGCGCCCAGCGCGATGGGCGTTTCCTGATCGACGCGAGTTACCAGATCACACTGGATGATGTCCATGAGAACGCCTTGCAGTCTGGCGTTCCGCTTACATTTTCCATCAATTTCGTGTTGAATCAGCCTCGTTGGTACTGGGCAATGCGCCGCGTAGGCGACTGGTTCGAGCCAACCGCACATCTTGAAAAACGCCTGAGTTACCACGTGCTGACCAATACCTACCGGGTGGGCGTGGGTTCCCTTTATCAGAGTTACGATCGCCTGTCCGATGCCCTCGCGGCTGTTGGTGTCATCCGTGATTGGCAGGTGTTCGAACGCGGATTCCTGACACGTAAGCTGGATACCCGGATTGGCGGCGATATCGTCATGAAGCTGGATCTTGGCCGTTTACCCAAGCCCATGCAGGTATCCCTGTCCGATGACCCTCAATGGAAGCTAGAGTCTGACCGCTTCCATCTCGAATTTGCCGATAACCGATAGCCCGAGTTCACCATGCGGTCGATGCGCAATGTCTTTCTGGTTGTGGGTTCGCTCGCCGCCATCCTCTTATTCATGCTGGCAACGGCCAGTGGTGACAACAGAGTCTTTGAAACCCACTATCCGCGTCTGGTCTGGCTGAATGGATTAATGGTGCTGGCCCTGGGCGCCATGGTCGGCAATCGCCTGTGGCGACTGCGTCTGCAGGTTAAAGCGCGACTGTTTGGCTCACGGCTTGCCTGGCGGATGACGCTGATGTTTGCACTGGTGGCGATTCTGCCTGGTATTTTGCTGTACACGATGTCGGTGCAGTTTCTTACGAAGAGCATCGAGTCCTGGTTCGACCCACGTGTTGAAAGTGCGCTAGAGCGCGGGCTAACGCTTGGATCGATCGTATTAGATAACTCGTTGAAAGATTTGCGTCACAAGGCCGACATCATGGCGGAGGATATCGGCAATAAAACCAAGTCCGAAGCCTTGGTCACACTGACCCGTCTGCGCGAATACGACAATGTCCGCGAGGCCACCCTGTTTGATAGCAAGGGTCGGATCATTGTGGATGCCCGCGATGAGCTGGCGGCGCCCTTTCCTGAAGCACCAAGTGCCACGGAGCTTCGCCAGATTGCAGACCATATCCCGATCCAGCGAATCGTGAATGCCCCACCGTATGGTCTGGCGGCGCGGGTACTGGTACGCGTCGCTCCCGGCGGTTTTTTTGGTGAAGCACGCGTGCTGCAGCTGATTCAGCCCATTCCGCAAAAACTCGCGGCGGATACCCAGCTCGTGGAAGAAGTCCGTACCAGTTACAAAGCCCTCGAAGTCCAGCGGGATGGCCTGAAAAAGATGTTCGGCGAAACCCTGACGCTGGCTCTGTTGCTTGCACTGCTGGGTGCCGTTGTACTCGGCATGTATTTATCCGAGAAGCTCTCAGCGCCCCTTAACGTACTGGCAGCGGGAACACGTGCCGTGGCACAGGGCGACTTTTCACAGATGCAGCCCGTCGTCAGCCGCGACGAACTAGGGATTCTCACCCACAGCTTCAATCGCATGACCCGGCAGTTGGCCGATGCGCGTGCTCAGGTCGAGCGGCAGCAACGAGAACAATCTGCTGCGAAGGCGTATCTCGAAACAGTATTGGGTAACCTGACAGCAGGCGTACTGGCCTTTGACGAGCGCTGGCGGCTACGCAGCGGCAATATCAGCGCCGAGGGCATTTTGCATGCCAGTCTGGATGTCCTCACCAGCTTGCGTCTGTGGGAATGGCGCGAAGAGATTCCCCACTTGGAAGCGTTTGCCAATTGTATCCAGCAAGAGTTTGATGCCCAACGCGGCCAGTGGCTCAGGCAGGTCGAAATCTCGCATGATGCAGGTACGCGCATGCTGCTGCTACGCGGAACACAGCTTCCCGGTGATGCCGCAGGTGCCGTGGTGGTCTTTGATGATGTCACCGATCTACTGCGTGCCCAGCGCGATGCGGCCTGGGGTGAGGTGGCCAAACGGCTTGCACACGAGATCCGCAATCCACTGACACCTATCCAGCTGGCGGCGGAGCGCCTGGATTTCAAACTCGCTGAAAAACTCGAGCCCGCCGATGCCGATTTCCTGGGACGTTCGACCCGGACTATCGTGTCGCAAGTCGCTGCATTGAAAAAAATGGTGGATGCATTCCGTGAATATGCACGACAACCGGCCACTAAACTGGCGCCGCTTAACCTGAGCGAATTGCTGGATGAAGTGCTTGGACTATACGAAGAATCGTTAATAGTGCGTCATTTCCACAACACCGATCCAATCATGATTGTGGGTGATGCAACACTTCTGAGGCAGGTTGTACACAACTTACTGAAGAATGCACAAGAAGCTGTTGGCGAAAGTCCTGATGGACGGATTGTCATCCGTACCGAATCTGTGGCAAATTCGGTACGGTTGTCTGTTGAGGACAACGGCCCTGGCTTCGATGATGCAATATTGCAACGCATCTTTGAGCCTTACGCGACAACCAAGAAAAAGGGAACCGGATTGGGCCTGGCCATCGTCAAGAAGATTATCGACGAACATCACGGCCAGATTGCAGCCATGAATCTGGAACCACATGGCGCCGCGGTGCGCATCGACTTACCGGTCGCTGCATCGCAAGCCGCATAGTGTGTCAACGCAAGACCACGCTGTTGGGGAGAACTTGAGTGGGTAGCAATGAAATTCTGATCGTCGACGACGAAATCGGTATCCGCGAACTGCTGTCAGAAATTCTTCTGGATGAAGGATACCGGGTGTCTGTTGCAGAAAATGCTGCGCAAGCCCGTCAGCTGCGTAATCAGGGTCGACCGGCCATGGTATTGCTGGATATCTGGATGCCAGATACCGACGGTGTCACCCTGCTCAAGGAATGGGCCAGCAATGGTCAGCTGACCATGCCGGTGGTAATGATGAGTGGTCATGCCACCATCGATACCGCAGTGGAAGCCACGCGCATCGGCGCCTTCGATTTCCTCGAAAAGCCAATCGGCCTGCAAAAGCTGCTGGCGACAGTCAAACGCGCACTCAAGCATGGCGAGATTCAACCCAAGGCACCGGATAACTCACTGGCCGCGCTCGGCAAGAGCCAGCTGATCCAGCAACTCAAAAAGCAACTCGATCAAGCACAGAGTCTGGCGATGCCGGTATTGCTCACCGGCGAACCCGGCAGCGGCTTTATGGTGTGCGCTCGTTACCTCACCGCACCGACTACTCCGTTTGTGGCACCCGATAGTCAGGATGCCATGATCGAGAATGGTGCCGAATTGGTTCAGCGCGCAGCGGGTGGCACCTTGTTCCTGCGTGATGTGGGTCACTACGAGCGCAAGGCACAATGCGCCCTGATGGCGCTGCTGCCGAAGCTGGAAAAGCACAATGTCCGTCTGATTTGCGCTACAGCCAAGAGCCTGCCCGAACTGCTGGATCGTTTCGATCCTGCCCTGTTCGCCTACCTATCACAACTGGTAGTGCCGCTGCCTGCGCTGCGCGAACATCGTGATGACATTCCGGAACTTGCTGAGCACATCCTCAGTCAGGTAGTGGAGTCATCCAAACTCGGGCCGCGTCGTTTTACCTCGGCCGCGCTCAATGCCTTGCGTCAGCACGACTGGCCTGGCAATCACGAGCAACTACACAATATCGTCAAGAGCCTTGCGCTTACCGCACTGGAGTCCGACGTGGATGCAGTGCCGGTGAACCGTGTGCTGGCGCAGTTTGCGCCCTCGCGCCAATCTGCCGCCTCGGCACCTAGCTCTCAATTTAATTTTGATCAGCCGCTTCGCGAAGCACGCGATGAGTTCGAGCGTGCATACTTCGAGCATCATATTGGTCTGGAGGGTGGCAATATGAGCCGCGTGGCCGATAAGGTGGGTCTGGAACGTACGCACTTGTATCGCAAGCTGAAGCAACTCGGCGTGCAGGTAATTAAGAAGCCGCGTTAATGATCTGGAGCGTCGCAGCTATTTCCATCGGGGCGGCGCTCGGGGCCTTGCTGCGCTGGCAGCTGGGCCTCTGGTTAAACGCGATACAATCGATCATGCCGCTGGGTACGCTGGCGGCAAATCTGATTGGCGGCTATCTGGTGGGACTTGCCTTCGCTTTTTTTGCGTTTCATCCTTCTCTGCCCCCGCAATGGCGATTGTTTGCCATCACGGGGTTTCTCGGTGGACTCACTACATTTTCCACGTTTTCAAGCGAAGTCGTGTCCATGCTCCACCGAGGTCAGCCGGGTGCTGCACTACTTACGGCCGGCATGCATATGCTGGGCTCGTTTGCGCTGACTGCATTAGGTATTCTGACGTTCGAGTATCTCTTTCGCCGCTGACTTACCAGCGATGATCGCGGTGATGTTCGTGCCATTCGTGATGGCGCCATTCACGCTCACGACGTTCTTCACGCCATTCCCGATAGCGGCGTTCGCGCCAGTCATCGTAACGGTCATAACGTGGATAGGCGCGCTCTACATATTCCACCCGCTCATAGGGTCGGTATACATAGGCTGGCCGTTCTACAATGACCTCACGACGGTAACGATAGCGATCGCGATCGCAGCAATCGTCAGACATCGCAATTGCACCAACCGCCGCACCGATCATGCCGCCAGCCAATGCGCCATCGCGCCCACCCATTTCATGACCAATGGCAGAACCTGTCGCGGCACCAATGAGGGTACCCAAGACCTGCCGACCATCATCGGCATGGGCTGCGCCCAGACTGGCAATCACTATCGCCGTACTCAGTAGAAGCTTTTTCATTTTCATACTCCATCCGGTTGGTGGATGAAGCCAGTGTGCGCGCTTTCAGGTGAACAGATTCTGAACGTCCCATACACCTCATGCACATATACATGAAAATTTTTAATGATGCTTCTGGGCAAATCTCATCCGGTGCATCTATTCACAATGCTAATATGAACAAAATGCATATCAGGATGGCACCTCATGTCCAAAACTTTCAGCTTTGAATTCTTCCCCCCAAAAACGGCCGAAGGCACCGCCAAGTTGCGCCAGACTCGTCAGCAACTTGCGCAATTCAAGCCAGACTTCTTTTCAGTCACCTTCGGGGCAGGGGGCACAACACAGGACGGCACGCTATCGACCGTTCTGGAGATTCATCGCGAGGGATTTCAAGCCGCACCCCATCTGTCCTGTATTGGCAGTACGCGCGATAATGTTGCCCAGCTGCTCAGCACCTATCGTGAAGCAGGCATCAAGCGCATTGTAGCGCTGCGCGGCGATATCCCCAGCGGCATGGTTGAATTCGGTGAATTCCGGTATGCGGCCGAACTCGTCGCCTTTATTCGTGAACAGCACGGCGACTGGTTCCATATCGAAATTGCAGCCTATCCGGAATACCATCCGCAGTCGCGTAGCGCTCAGGATGACCTGCGCAACTTTGTAGCCAAAGCCAATGCGGGTGCGAACTCGGCCATTACACAGTATTTCTTTAATGCGGATGCTTACTTTGCCTTTGCAGATGAAGTGCGTGCTCGAGGCTGCAATATTCCGGTAGTACCAGGCATTATGCCTATCAATAACTTCAGCCAGCTGGCGCGCTTTTCCGATGCCTGCGGGGCTGAAATCCCGCGCTGGCTGCGCCTGAAGCTGCAAAGCTATGGTGATGACACGGCGTCAATCAAGGCACTGGGACTCGATGTGGTCACGGATCTGGGTCGCAAGCTGCTGGAAGGTGGCGCACCGGGTCTGCATTTCTACACATTGAATGGTGCAGGTGCGGTGTCGACCATCTGGCAGCGGCTGGATTTGTCTGGCGAAACACGCTGAGCGCCTGTCAAGGTGGCATAATGGCGGCATGATCTGCTCTCCCCAAGACCATGCCACGCCTCTACCTTGATCCAGCTGAACTCGGCGGCAGCCTGCCGCCGCTTGATACGCCGTTTGACCTCCCTGAAGGCAATGCACGCCATGTGCAGGTGCTGCGCATGCAGCCGGGGGATTCACTGACGCTCTTCGATGGGAGCCCGCATGAGTACGCGGCCACCATTCTGGAAATGGGGAAGCGTCATGTGAAGGTAGTCATTACCGCATCAAGCGTCGCGGGCGGCGAGTCGCCCTTGCACTTAACGCTGGTGCAGGCACTCTCTGCGACCGAACGGATGGACTATACGGTTCAGAAAGCAACGGAACTGGGGGTGCAGCGCATTCAGATCGTTCAGTCGGCGCTCTGTGGCTATAAACTCGCCGAAGACCGTCTGGACAAGCGTATGGCTCACTGGCGGGGTGTTGCCATTGCCGCAGCAGAACAATGCGGTCGAACGCAGATCCCCGAGATCCTGCCACCCGTGAAATTTGCGCAATGGATCGCTCGGGGCGAACAGGCTGATGTCCGCTTGCTCTTAAGCCCAATTGACGGCAAACGTCTAGATAGCCTGCCAGCAAGTGCGGCGAGTGCAATCACTCTGATTGGTCCAGAAGGGGGTTTCTCTGATGAGGAAGAACGTCTGGCCATCTCGGCGGGATATTCGCCCTTGTTACTCGGCCCCCGTATTTTCCGGACGGAGACAGTCGCGCCGGTCATTGCAGCGCTTCTGCAGGCGCGATTTGGCGACTTCTAATTTATGACATCCGACTTGTCATAATTGCTGTAACAATTCCTGTGTATCGTGACAATATCGACAGAGGCAATACAGCCACCTGCCCCAGGTGCAGTTGCCCATCATCACGACTACTCAGGAGTTCACCCATGTTTGCCCGCACCCGCCAAACCGCCATTGCCACTTTCTGTGTTGCTGCTTGCCTGGGCGGGCTGGTTTCCATGGTCAGTGTAGAAGCCTTTTCGCTGGAGCACCACGCTACCGCGCATCACCTGAACGACGCAGCCTGATCTAGACAAACAAACAGGACAGCCTAAGCTGTCCTGTTCTGGATGCCCGCAAAGCAGGTCGATCAAGCCTTGGCAGGAATGTCTGCCAGCACTGCCTTCAGCAGTTTCCAGGTTAGATCAACAGATTCCACGTTCACGCGTTCACCCGGCGCATGCGCGCCACGGATGTCAGGTCCGAAGCTCACCATATCCATTTTTGGATACTTGGACGACAGAATGCCGCATTCCAGACCGGCGTGAATCACCTTCACAGCCGCGGTGCCACCGAAATCACGCGAGTAGACTTGCTGGAACAACTTCAGCAAGGCTGAATCAGGATTCGGCGTCCAGCCCGGATAGCCGCCTTCGCGACTGACTTGCGCACCGATCAGCCCCCACAGGCTTTCAATTTCGGCAGCCAGCGTGCGTGCGCCAGAATCGATCAGCGAACGCAGCATGAAGTTGGCCTTGAGCACGCCCCCTTCGATACGCAGCACGCCCAGATTGTTCGAGGTTTCCACCACGCCCAGCACACGCTTGCTCCAGCGGCGCACACCGTGCGGGGAGGCATGCAGAACGGCCAGCAGCTTGTTCTGGTCAGACTGACTCATGACACGATCGGCTGTCGCAGGCTCACTGCTCATCACCACCCGATCATCCACACCAATCAGCTCACTGCGCAGTTGTGCCTGAAAATTGTTCAGCACGCCTTGCAGACGGCAGATCACTGCATCCGGCACGGCAATCGTGGCAAAGGCTTCACGCGCCAGCGCGTTGCGTGCGGTACCGCCAGTGAAGGACACCAGACGCACCGTCGTGATTTCTTCCAGTTCGCGCAAGAGACGCACCAGCAGCTTGATCCCGTTGCCGCGCTCTTCGTGGATATTTACCCCGGAGTGACCGCCACGCAGCCCTTTCAGGCCGATATTCACAACTGAATAACCAGCTGGCACAGCCTCTTCCGCATACGCGTACTCGACATTCACATCGACGCCACCGGCGCAGCCGAGGTAGAACTCGCCCCACTCTTCGGTATCGATATTGATCAGGAGTTCGCCGTCCAGCACATCGGTATCCAGACCCAGCGCGCCACCCATGCCGGCCTCTTCATCCAGCGTGCACAGGATTTCCAGCGGCGGATGCGGGATATCGGAGCTTTCCAGCAGGGCGAGACCCATGGCCACGCCAATGCCATTATCGGCACCCAGCGTGGTATTTTCCGCGACCAGCCAGCCATCCTTCAGCACCGGCACAATCGGGTCCTTGAAGAAGTCATGACCGGTACCAGCATTTTGCTGGCAGACCATGTCCAGATGGCCCTGCAGCACAACAGTCTTGCGGTTTTCCATACCGGGCGTAGCGGGCTTTCTGATGATCAGATTGCCAGCGCTGTCGATATGCGTTTTCAGGCCCAGTCCTTCGGCCCAGCCCTGCAGTTCGTTACGCAGGGGGATTTCATGCTTGGAAGGACGTGGAATACGGCACAGGGTCTGGAAATGCTTCCAGACAGGATTGTCATTGGGGAGGGGAAAGGTCATGGGTGTACGTCTGTTTAGTTAGCTACGTGTTCTATAAAAGCGGACGGGATCAGGCTTCGTCTTCCTGCACCAGCTTGCGATATTGCGGCTCTTCGTCTTCGAACAGCTCCTCGCCGCCCAGCGCAAACGCAGTAGCCAGAACTTCGGCTGCCGCTTCCTTGTCGCCGCTGTCATACAGGCACTGGCCCAGACGCAGCAGGATAAAGGCATTCACTTCGGCTTCCGGACAATCCAGCGCTTCATCGAGGATTTCCATCGCCTCCGCGATTTCACCCATCAGGTAGAGGGTGTCGCCGACAGCAGCGAGGACATAGGCGCTTTCGACATACTGTGTTCGATCAGTTGGCAGCAGTGCCAGTGCTTCGCGGTATTTTTCCAGCGCTGGGGCATACTTGCCCTTTTCGAACAGCTTGTCGCCTGCGTCAATCAAGGCTTCAACAGGTTCTGCAATGATGCTGGGTAGTTCGTCCATGGTGTGCTCCCTATTTTCGGGCTAATTATATGGTGGCGATGATAACGCGGATGGACTGGAACGTGGGCATTTCCACAATGAAACAAACCCGGCAGCGCCGGGTTTGTTGTGCTCATGTAATCAGCGACCGAGCGGATCAAGAATACGCATCAATGCTCGGACATGCGCACACTTCATTCCGGTCGCCATAGGCGTCGTCGATGCGGCTACCCTAACCATGTGCGTATCATCGAAGGTTAACAGCCAGAACGGCATTCGGCCCAGCAATATAGAGTATTCCATTCTGTGAAACTGCTAACTCACCTTTGAGCACATCATGCCAAACAATTTTCTTAGTTGTGAGATCAAGCGCTTTCGTACCTTCGTTGGTTACAAAGAACGCGTAGTTACCAACTACGATCAATGGCTTTTGCCGTCCCCATGGAAGGCCATACTCAATATGTGCGCTAGAAGCCCAAGTCCAATTAATCTGTCCCGTCTTCGCATAACGACAAACAATTGAATCACCTTCAATAGTATATACATATTCTTTCGCCAATACAGGCTGACTCATTGCAGATCCATTCGCACGCCAAGCAATTTTACCACCCTGCACATCAATTCTCACCAAGTTGAAATAGTGTGGGTACTCCGGTGCGCTGGAAATTGCGTACACACTTCCATCCTCTGACAAAACAGGTGAGCCCGTTTCATATGGACTATCCTGTTCAAAATTAACAGCAGCTCTCATTAGACCAGAACTAGCGTCAAATTTCTTTAGCTGACCAGTCCACCTTCCTGATAAAGCATATACGCCACTCGCATCAATCGCTGGGGCTTGATGTGTATTATCCCAGTAACCAATCTCCTCATGCCACTGCCAATCACCCAACTTCTTCACTTTCGGGTTATATACAGTCACCCCAGAATTATTACTAATAAAGTAAAAACTTCCATTGAATGGAGTTGCGGCTGGCCTATCCCTAAAACCAGGACCATACTCCCAAGAGTAATAAGTATCCTTTACACTCCCAGTACGGATATCGATTGAATTAAAACTCGTTTTTTGATATCCAGAATCTGAAATTATAAACGCCAAGTCATCAGAGACTGAGACTCCCGATAAATTTGCTGCAGAACCAATTGAGGTAATCCATACAGCATTTCCGGTGGCCTCATCCACACCATACATCCGTGCCGGACTATTGCTCAGTTGGTACGCTGAGGCCCCAAACATTACAATGCCATTCTTAACCGCAGGCTTTGAAGGGATATTTTCTAAAATATCATAACGAAATCTTCGACTAAATTTAGTCGGATCTACACTTGCACCAACATAACCCGTGTGCTGTGGATTTCCTTGTTCCGTATCCCATGAAGATGCCCCTGACAGGGTCTTAACAGGACTTAGCTTACCCTTATTTTGTTTAACCTCTACAGCATACTTAAACTTGAAAGGCGATCCTTTAACCGGCTGAGCACATATATCAGCATCATCATTACAAACTCTAATTTCAAAAAAACCTGAGTAATTCCCCAACTTCAAGTTCTGCTTAAGAGATACACCTCCATAAACTTCATTATCATTTAATACATATGCACCAGATCTATCTGGATTAACAACCCCCCCAGAATCCAGCAACTTTAAACTGTATTTATTCGCCCCCGGAATTACTGGCGCTGTAATTACAAAGTCCGGAACATCCCCCTCAAAACTCACGATTTTTACATCCCCTTCAGAGACACTCATATATGTCTCAGGAATGCCCGTCAGATTGCTGCCGCTTTCCGTTACGGGAGATGAACTCCCACCTGACCCACCACAACCACTTAACAACAAACCAACAGGCAACGCCAGTTTATTCCAACTCATTACAACCTCAAATAAATTTCGGATTTTCACTACGTAAATGCAACCCAGCGCTTATCAATGAATGAATTTCATAAAGATGATCTACACTGCTTCGGATTATTCCCATATGTTGAATACAAGGCTATATGGCCAAAAAATATTCTTTAAGGAAACACCTTATCTACATCTACCGCCAGTTTAATTAATGGAACCCCTCTCACAACTCTGTCATTACTTCTACCTCCGAGCAATCTTTTATTTAACTCACCATAATAGATCAGATAACACTTACATAAGCGAAAGTGCCCCAGCCGAAGCTAGGGCTTTCCAGAGAAACCCTGAACTAGTTGCGCTCTAAAAATCTCGCCCCATGGTCTTCAACTGTTTTCGTTGATCCATGTGCCGAAATTTTAACCAATCCAGGGTTTACCTAATAATCAATCAAGAAAATTTCTGATCAGGAATACGCATCAATGCTCGGGCAGGCACACACCACATTCCGGTCGCCATAGGCGTCGTCGATGCGGCCTACGCTTGGCCAGAACTTGTTGTCACGTACCCATTCCAGCGGATAGGCAGCTTCTTCACGGCCATACGGACGTTCCCACTGACCCGTCACCACAAACTGGGTGTGCGGGGCATTGCACAGCGGGTTGTTGTCCTTCGGCCAGACACCGGAACCGACCTTGTTGATTTCGGCACGGATGCTGACCATAGCATCGATAAAGCGATCGATTTCGGCCTTGGATTCGGATTCGGTCGGCTCGATCATGAAGGTGCCCGGTACCGGGAAGCTCATGGTCGGCGCGTGGAAACCATAGTCCATCAGACGCTTGGCGATATCCACTTCAGTCACGCCGGTTTCAGCCTTCAGCGGACGCAGATCGATAATGCACTCGTGTGCCACACGCCCGTTCTTGCCGGTGTACAGCACCGGGTAGTGAGCAGCCAGCTTCTTGGCCAGGTAGTTGGCGTTCAGCAATGCTGCCTGAGTCGCCTTCTTCAGACCATTGGCACCCATCATGCGGATGTACATCCAGCTGATGACCAGAATCGAAGCCGAACCATACGGTGCAGCCGACACAGCCGACTGGCCGCGATGCGGACCATCGATCGGGGCAACCACGTGGTTGGCCATGTACGGAGCCAGATGCGCCTTCAGGCCAATCGGACCCATGCCCGGGCCGCCACCGCCGTGCGGAATGCAGAAGGTCTTGTGCAGGTTCATGTGCAGCACGTCTGCGCCAATTTCGGCTGGCTTCACCAGACCGACCTGCGCGTTCATGTTGGCACCGTCCATGTACACCTGACCGCCATACGAATGCACCACTGCACAAATGTCGCGGATCGCTTCTTCGTACACGCCGTGGGTGGACGGATAGGTGATCATCAGACAAGCCAGTTTGTCCTTATACTGCTCGGCCTTGGCCTTCAGGTCATTGACGTCGACGTTACCCAGATCATCACAGGCAACCACAACGACATCCATGGACATCATTTGTGCAGTCGCCGGATTGGTACCGTGTGCGGAACGCGGAATCAGACAGACGTTGCGATGTCCTTCGCCACGTGCTTCGTGGAAGCGGCGGATAGCCAGCAGACCGGCGTACTCGCCCTGTGCGCCGGAATTCGGCTGCATACAGATCGCATCGAAGCCAGTGATGGCCTTCAGTTGCTCGGCCAGACCTTCGATCATTTCCAGATAGCCACGGGTTTGCGAAGCAGGTGCAAACGGGTGGATGTCGCCGAATTCAGGCCAGGTCACCGGAATCATTTCCGAAGTGGCGTTCAGCTTCATGGTGCAGGAACCCAGCGAGATCATCGAGTGATCCAGTGCCAGATCCTTGTTCTGCAGCTTCTTCATGAAGCGCAGCATTTCAGTTTCGGTGTGGTGCGCATTGAATACCGGATGCGACAGGATCGCATCAGTACGCAGTGCGGTAGCCGGCAGGTTGGCGACACGCTCCTGATCCAGCAGTTCCACATCCAGCGCCTTGGCAGCATCGCCGACCAGTGCGGCCCACAGCGTCTTCACGTCGTCGCGGGTGGCACGCTCGCCAAAGCTCACGCCGATCTGGTTGCTGGACACATGGCGCAGGTTGTAACCGGCCGCAGCCGCCGCTTCGAAGGCAGCATGTGCCTTGGCACCCAGATCCACCACCACGGTGTCGAAGAAGTGACGGGTTTGTACGGTCACGCCCACGCGCTTCAGGCCTTCGGCGAAGATCGCGGTCAGGCGATGGATGCGGTCAGCAATGCGCTTCAGACCAACCGGGCCGTGGTAGACGGCGTACAGCGACGCGATATTGGCCAGCAGCACCTGCGAGGTGCAGATATTGGAGTTGGCCTTTTCGCGGCGAATGTGCTGCTCGCGGGTTTGCAGGGCCATACGCAGGGCAGGCTTGCCGTTGGCATCGATGGACACACCGATGATACGACCCGGCACCTGACGCTTGTATTCGTCCTTGGTGGCGAAGAAGGCTGCGTGCGGGCCACCAAAGCCCATCGGCACGCCAAAGCGCTGCATGGAACCGAAGGCCACGTCTGCACCGAGTGCAGCAGGCGACTTCAGCACCACCAGTGCCATCGGATCAGTAGCCAGTGCCACCAGACCGCCCATGCCCTTCACTGCAGCAATCGCGGCCTCTAGATCAGCGATTTCGCCGTTCACGTTCGGGTATTGGAACAATGCGCCGAACACTTCGTGATCCTTGGCATCGCTTGGCTTGCCATAGATCAGTTCGAAGCCGAATGCATGGGCGCGGGTCTTCAGCACGTCGATGGTTTGCGGGAAGGCATCCACATCCACGAAGTAGCGGTTGGACTTAGACTTGGAGACGCGGCGGGCCATGGCCATGGCTTCGGCAGCGGCAGTCGCTTCGTCCAGCAGGGAGGCGTTGGCCAGTTCCATGCCGGTCAGATCCAGCACCACTTGCTGGTAGTTCAGCAGGCATTGCAGACGGCCCTGGCTGATTTCAGCCTGATACGGGGTGTAGGCGGTGTACCAGGCCGGGTTTTCCAGCACATTGCGCAGGATGACCTTCGGGATGATCACTTCGCTATAACCCATGCCGATGAAGGAGCGGGCGACCACGTTCTTCTTGGCGATGGCGGCCAGTTCAGCCAGTGCGGCTTCTTCGGTCACGGCATTGGGCAGCGCCAGCGGGGTGCCACCCAGAATCTGAGCAGGCAGAGTGGTCTCGACAAATTCGTCGAGCGAAGTCGAACCGACTTCCTTCAGCATCTCGGCAATTTCGCCTTCATCGGGACCGATGTGGCGATGGATGAATTCGTTGGTGTTCTCGAGGGCGGAGAGCGGCGTCATGGTATGACCCTTACAAAAAATTCGCGACGGCTCCGGCTAAACACGGAGACAGCGTCAGATTCATTACAGATGCCGGATGACGACCGACCGGAACGGCGTCGCCATGGCAAGACCGGCCGCTTGTGGCGACCGGCATCCAGCAAAAACCCCCGCACACGGCGAGGGTCTGGGCATTACGCGCCGACTTCGGCGGCGTAGGCGGCGGCGTCCATCAGGCCGTCCAGATCAGCGGCATTGGCCGGCTTGATCTTGAAGAACCAGCCAGCGCCGTACGGATCGCTGTTCACGGTATCCGGGGCATCGGCCAGGGTTTCGTTCACAGCCACGATTTCACCGGCGATCGGTGCGTAGACGTCAGAAGCAGACTTCACGGATTCCACCACGCCAGCGGCGCCGTCAGCATCCAGATTGTCGCCCACGCTCGGGACTTCCACGTACACCACATCGCCCAGCAGGCTTTGTGCGTGGTCGGTAATGCCGACAGTCACGGTGCCGTCAGCTTCGACACGCAGCCACTCGTGGCTGGCAACATACTTCAGATCGCTGGGGATATTGGTGCTCATACAGTCCTCTACTTGGGTCAGTCGTGTTAGGCCGGGGTCAGCCAGAATCTTGTGTCAGGGCGTAGTTATCTGCGAACAACTACGCACACAGATCGAACGGCGCGAATTCTACCAAGTTACGAGAATTTTTGCTCATTCGATCAATTGCTTGGCGTCTCATTTAGATGAGACGCCCAATCGTTCCGTGTTAGACGATTATTCGAACACCTTCTTGCCGTTCCGTACGAACGGCATCTTCACCACGCGTGCTGGCTGCAGATTGCCGCGCACGTCGACTTGAACGGTATCACCAAACTTCACAGCCAGCGGCACACGCGCCATGGCGATGGACACTTGCAGGGTCGGCGAGAAGGTACCGGAGGTGATTTCGCCATCACCTGCTTCAGTCACCACGCGCATATGGCCGCGCAGCACACCCTTGCCTTCGTACACCAGACCAACCTGCTTCAGCAGGCCTGCGGCAGCCGCCTGACGCTCGGCGCGCTCGGCCACCAGCACCGAACGACCCACGAATTCGCGATCAGCCGGTTCCCAGGCAATCGTCCAGGCCATACCGGCAGCCAGCGGGGACACGCTGTCGTCCATCTCATTGCCGTACAGATTCATACCGGCTTCCAGACGCAGCGTATCGCGTGCACCCAGACCTGCCGGAGCCACGCCGGCGGCGATCAGGGCGTTCCAGAACGGAATGGCTTCAGCGGCTGGCATGGAGATTTCCAGACCATCTTCACCGGTATAACCCGTGCGAGCGAAGAACCAGTCCCCTTGCGGCAGACCCACGAACACTTGCAGGCTGTCGATCAGCGCTGCAGCGTCCGGCTTGGCAGCTTTAGCCTTGGCAATGGCGTTCGGGCCTTGCACGGCGATCATGGCCAGATCACGGCGCGGGGTCAGTTCCACACCGAATTCGGCAGCAATCGGGCTCATCCAGGCCAGATCCTTGTCGGTGGTACCGGCATTCACCACCACGCGATAACCCCAGCTGGTACGGTACACGATCAGGTCGTCGATCACGCCGCCCTTGTCGTTATACATACCGGAGTACAGTGCCTTGCCTTCGAAACCCAGCTTGACCACATCGTTGCCGATCAGCTTCTGGAAGAATTCGGTCGCACGGGCGCCGCGCACGTCCACAGCAGTCATATGGGACACGTCGAACATACCGGCATCGGTACGCACGGCTTCGTGTTCCTTGATCTGCGAGCCGTAGTTGATCGGCATTTCCCAGCCGGCAAAATCCACGATCTTGCCATTGGCGGCCAGGTGGGCGTCGTAAAGCGGGGTGCGGTTAGCCATTGTGCTTCCTTCTTGGGTCGGTAGAGGCAGGGTCACTGCGCAGTTTTATAAACGAAACATCCATCCAGCAAATATTCACCGGCGCCAACGCGGCCATCCGGCTCAATGCGGTCAAACGGAACTTCCTGCCCATCCACCACGATATACGCAGGGATAGGTTTATCCTGATAGCGGCCCAGCATGGTCTCGGCACGCGGGTAATCTACCGCTTGTGCTGCCTGTACGGCTTCGGCCAGCTTCTCCACAACCTCGATCTGCGCACGCATGGATTCGCCCAGCTCCACTTCGCCCTGCTGCATCGGCATGATGCGCAGGTACCAGCGGAACAGCCAGGCGGGCAAGGCCACCCGACGCACGCGTTTTTCCGAATCAATCACACAGGCCACACCAAAGCGGGTATGGCACGACGGGCAGAATGCATCAGCCGCCAGCGCCAGATGATCATCAATCAGGCGTACCACACCACGCATTTCGCTGGCATGCAGCATGCGCCCGCAGCGTACGCAGGGCTTGGAAAACTGTTTCACCAGTCCACCGCGCTTGAAGCGTACCGGCAGAAAGTTGCTAATGGGTTCAATCTTGCGAATCGGCATCCGCGTCCCCTTCCGATGTTGCCTCGGGACTGGCGACCGCGACTGTATCACCCCGGCCCTCGGCCAATTCGGGTGAAGCGTCGGCCGCCTCCTGCTCCGCAGTATCGTCAGCAAGTAGGGCTTCGTCATCTTCGAGCAGAGCCACCGGCTCGCCAGCCGACAGAAGGCGACATTGCAGAGCCAGCTCGAAATAGTCGGTAGAGATCAGTTGCAGCTGCACCGGCGTACCGCGTGCATGCTCGCCCAGACCCGCTACCTTGAGCATCAGCGGGATACCATCGAAGCGCACCAGCTCGTCCTTGATGACAGTGGCGCCAATTTCCTTCACACCTTCCTGCTCCAGCCACTTCAGGCACCAGTAGCGCTCCATGCGCCCTTGGAAGTCGGCATAGGCATTGTAGGTCTGGTCGAAATCGCGCAGCGCGGCAAACAGCATCGGATCACGTGGGGCATAGCGCGGCGGCGTGTCGGTCAGCATGGCCAGCAATTGCTGCTGATTGATGAAATCAGCGGCACGGCGCAGCGGCGAAGATGCCCAGCTATATTGCGCCACACCCAGACCCACGTGCGGCGCAGGCTGAGTGGTCATGCGCACACGGCCCATGCTTTGAGCACGATAGATCGCCGGAATATTGGCGTCCGCCAGCTGCTTGCCCCAGGTGGAGTTGCACAAAATCATCAGCTCGGCCACAAGCTTGTCCATCGGGCTGCCACGCTTGCGCGGATAGATACGCACGCGCTTTTCACCAGCTTCATTGCGCTCGATGGCGAAGCTGTAATCCGGACGCTCGACGCGGTTCGGATCATGGCGGCCACGGGCAATTTCCAGGGCAATGGCAAACTGGTAGAGATACAGCAGTTCGCGCTTGTACGGATAATCCGGACCGGCTTCGCCCAGCTTCACGGTCTCTTCATTAAAGACCGGATCGAGATCGTGATGGCGCAGATTGGCGGCAATCGGCACGCATTCCAGCTTGCTCTCAGCCGACAGAATGCTAAAGTCCGGCGCGACGGTGACATACAAGCTCACCGCCGGACAGTCCTTACCTTCGGCCAGGGTGTAAGCCTCCACCACGCCATCAGGCAGCATCGTGATTTTGTCGCCGGGGAAATACACGGTCGACAGGCGTGCCAATACGACGTTTTCCAGTGGCGAACCAGCCGGAATTCCCAGTGTCGGCGCCGCAATATGGATACCTACGCGGGTATTTCCATCGGGCAGCGGCGTCACCGACAAGGCATCGTCGATTTCAGTGGTTGCGGCATCATCAATCGAGAAGGCGGCGACATCGGCACGCGGCAGCTCGAAGGCAGGCGGGGTGAGTTCAAAGGCCGGGAACACCGTACCCTTGGGGAAATATTCAGTCAGGAAACCATCGAGCAACCAGGCTTCGATATCCGGCACCGCGCCACAGCTGGCCAGCAGGCGCAGCGTAGATTGCTGCGAGGCCTCGGCCGCCCCCGCAAGCGCTTTCCATTCGATGGTGTTCTTGTCCGGACGATGCAGCAAGGACTTCAGATGCGGACGCAGCGCTTCCGGCAAGGTACCGGCGCGTAGCTCGGCCTGCCATTCGGCCATCAAGGCGGTTTCGCGGGCTTTCTTTTCCAGACCAGCCTTGGCGGCGCGCAGATTGTCTTCCGGCGCAGGCTTGTAGCGGCCTTTACCCTTGCGATAGAAGTACATAGGGGAGCCATGCACCTTGATCAGCACAGAGGCGAGTTCAGCAGGCGTGGGCTTGGCACTGTAGTACTCGCAAGCCAGATCGGCAAAGGCGAAATCGTCCTGCCCAGCCACCACTTCCCACAGGAAATCAGGGTCCAGGTCATCGGCCAGCGCCTGTGCCTGCGGCAGCAGTTCACCCAACGCCGGGCGATCAAATCGCAGCATGACATTGGCCGACTTGATCTTCGAGCGCTTACCACTCACCGATTCCACCTGCAATGAGGCGTCGGTTTCGCTCATGATGCTGCCGACCTTGAAACTACCGTCTTCTTCGTAAAGTACGTTCATGCTGCCCACCCCCGATCAAGGGGGCTGTTCACTGTGATCAGAGGGGCGAGATTATACAACGAAGAGCGGGTTGCCGGTACGCAAAGGGATGGGCGATCAGGGGGTTACTGCCTCTACATCGCCATGGACTGGCAAATCCTGTTGAACGAGCAGCGGATGATCCGCAATCTTCCCCTTCTCCACCCTGATCACTCGCCCCGCCGCCGCAATGGTCTCGGGTCGATGCGCAATGATGATGCGTGTGAGGTCGAGCGCATTCACTGCTTCGTTCACGTGGCGCTCGCGCTCCACATCCAGATGGCTGGTGGCTTCGTCGAGGAAGAGGATGCGAGGCTGCTTGTAGAGGGCGCGGGCCAGTAATAGTCGCTGCTTTTGGCCGCCCGACAGCGCCGTTCCCATGTCGCCAATCAAGGTTTGATACGCCATCGGCATGGCCATGATGTCGCCGTGAATGGCGGCGAGTTGTGCAACTGCTTCCACGCGTTGCATATCGGTTTCCGGCGCGAAGAAGGCGATATTGTCGGCAATGGAGCCTGCGAACAGCTGATCCTCCTGCATCACTGCGCCGATCATGGTGCGCCAGCTCTTCAGTCCCAGCCCTTTCATGGGAATCCCGCCCACGCGTATTTCGCCCTCAGTAGGCCTCAGCAATCCAAGCAGAATCTTCAGTAGCGTGGTTTTGCCACAGCCGGATGGACCAACAATCGCGACCGACTCGCCCGCTTCAATCTTGAAGTTCACGCCATCCAGCACCCATGGCTCGGTTTCGGCATAGCGGAAACGCAGATTAGTCACTTCGATGCTAGGCTGGATATGGTCAGTAGAGTTAGCGACGACATCCACTGGTTCAGGTTCGGTGAGCACAATATCCGCCAACCGCTCACGCTGGATGCGCAGCATGCGAATCTGGAAAAACAAATCCACCAGACTACCCACGCGCCCTGAGAACTGCCCCTTATAGCTGCCATAGGCGAACATCATGCCGATGGAGAACTGATGATCCATGACCAGCAGCGCCGCAAACCACGTCACCAGAATGTTCTCGATGCCAAAAATCAGGCCATTGGCAGTACCATACAAGGTGCTCATTTTTTGGGTGGCAAGGGATCGGTTGGTGGTGTTCACCATCAGGTTTAGCCACTGAGTACGGCGATCATCTTCTCGATTAAAGAGCTTGATGGACTGTACCCCGCGAATGCTCTCCATAAAATGCGAAGATTGTTTGGCCGAATGTACGATTTGCTCTTGGTTGGCTTCTCGGAAAGGGCCATATGACATCACCCGAATCAGAATGTATAGGGTGAGCGCCGCAAACGTGATCATCGCCAGCTTGAGACTATAAAACAGCATCATCCCGAAGGCGACAATGGCCATGATGCCGTCCAACACCGCGCCTAAGGCTGTACTGGTGAGTGTGGAGCGGATAGATTCGATGGCGCCAAATCGGGACACCACATCGCCCAAATGGCGCTTCTCGAAATAATCCATGGGCAGTCGCAACAGCCGGGTAAATACGCTGGCGGTCCACTGCATGCTGAGTTGCGTAGAGAAATAAATCACCAGCCATCCGCGAAGGGTGGTGATACTCATCTGGATCAGCATCAGCAAAGTGAAGCCAATCACCAACACTTTCAACAGATCACGATCATTCTGCACAATCACGCCATCAATCACCCATTGCTGGAAAAAGGGCGAGATGATGGCCAGCACTTCCAGTGCGGCGGACAGCATCAATACCTGAAGAATGGACCGCTTCAGCCCGGTGACTTGGCCCACCAAGGTCTTTAGGGAAATATCCTGAACATCTTCTTTCTTCTCGAATGCCGGGGTGGGCGACAACTCCAGCGCTACGCCGGTGAATTGCTTGGAGACTTCCTCGTATTTCAGCTTGCGAACGCCAAAGGCTGGATCGTGAATGACGATATGTTTGCGCCCGGCTTTTTTGAGCACCACAAAGTGATTCAAATCCCAATGCAGGATGCACGGGGTTTGCAGCTGATCCAGCTCCTCCAGCTCCAGCCGCAGCGGTCGCCCCGCCATGTGCATGGCACCGGCAAACTCGATAAGGTGACGAAGCGTTGCGCCTTTGATGGACAGCGAAAAGCGCCCCCGTAGCGTGGCAATGTCCGACACATGCCCGTGGTAAGACGCAATCATCGTCAGACAGGCCAGCCCACATTCCGCCGCTTCGGTTTGCAGCAACATGGGCAGCTTGCGCCCGAAGCCGAAATGGAGCGCGCTGTGAAAATCGTCGAGAATATGCATTACAGCTTTCCTTTGATTGCGATCAGCGGCTCGAATATCCATTCAATCAGGGTGCGGCGATCCACCTGGATATCGGCCTCCACGCTCATATCAGGCTGCAATGGCTCGGGGCGCCCATAGGCGGTGATGTTTTGTGCATCGGGCTGCACGGTGATGCGGTACATCGCTTGCTCTAATCCATCGGGGGTTTTGAGGACCTGAACGGCTGCACGGGAAATCTCGACTACCGCACCGCCTTGCTGGCCGAATTTCTGGTAGGGAAACGCCGCGTAGCGCATCTGCACTCGCTGGCCCACCCGCACAAAGCCCATAGCACTCGATGGGGCCAGAAACTCGGCACGCAAAGGCGACCCCGTGGGCAAAATCGCTGCCAGTGGCTGACCTGCGCTCACCGTCTGGCCGGGCTGAGCCTGAATGCCGGTAACTCGACCATCCACAGGCGCCACCACCACAATCTCGCGCCGGGCTTCTATCTCGTTGGCCTCCTGTCGGCTACTCGCCAGGGCGCGCTCCAGCTGTGCGCGCTGTGAGGCATCCTTGAGAGGCTGGGCGCGCACATCAGCTTGTAATACATTGATCTGACTACCCAGCTCGCTTGCATTGCGTTTCAACGTGGCAAGGCGTGATTCCTGATCCAGTAATTCGTCGTTCTTTTGCTGCACTTGCAAGGCGGGCATGAAGCCGGATTTGAGCAACTCCTGATACTTTTGTAGTTGCTGCCGGGCAGATTCCACCCGGCGCAGCTGGGTGTCTATTTCGCCAGCCATTTGCTGGCGTTGCAGTTGCAGGTCGGCTAATCGTTGAGCCGAAGCTGTGCGCTGCTCGTTGCTCAGGCGATCTTGATTGAGGAGGTCGGACTGCAGACTGTGCGTACGAGCCTGTATTTCGTTTAGAGCATTGGCCTCTGCGGCACCTGCGTGCGTCATGCGTTCGGATGACAAGGTAAACAGCACATCGCCCTTGCTAACCTCTACACCCTCGCTTACCACCCGGCTCATCACCGTGCCAGGAAACATGGGCATGACTTGGGCTAGACCTTGGGTAGGACTAATTTTACCGTTGACCGCAGTGTGTTGCGTATAGTTCGAATTCAAAAGCATACAGCTAATGCATATGACTAAAATACTGATTGATATCGAGCATATTGCAACGGTTAGATTTGAATTAAGTATTACACTTCCTGTTGATGAGCTTTGTTGCTTGTTACGTATTGATTCAATTCTAAAAAGAGTATCTCTGCTCTCCATAATATTTCACTTCCTCGCTACTTCAATTTACAAGAGGCTCTTTTTCACGCAAGGGAATTACAATTCAAGTACTGATGACCCGACTCTCACTAACTATGTACACTTTCGAATATAGTGGGCATTTTGACTTCAAAGAAAAATTTACAGCCAATGACCTATATATGCCTTTCCGTTTATCTTTCGATGCACATAATCAACGCCTGAGAATTCTGCATAGTCTTGCATTGTACGTTGCTTACCCAAGCCATAAACCTTTAGATCTTCTTTTCCACAGACCAATGCATCAAGCCTGATCTTTGATTTTTTACAAAGTACCTGCCAAGGAAAATTTCTTTTGTCGCTATGGTCTTTATTCCAGTGCATTGGTCTACCGTTTTCAGCCCCTTTTTTACCATCCTCTGTGTTATATAAATGGTAAATTGGATTATCAGTTATGTGAAAAATATCCCACCCATGCGTATAGGAGCGAATTGCAATAGCCTGCTCTTCCTCAGAAAAATACATAAAAGGATCGTAAGGCATTTCAAGGAAAAGATCGCCCCTTGCAAAAATGCAACCGCCCGCTACGTGTGCACCCAGAATTAGCCTTTGTGAATTGAAATGCTTTCCTTCATACCTCAGCAAGGAATGCTCACCATCAAGTGTTTGACCCCTTGTTAAGACATGAGCCAGAATTTTCCCTTTTGTCGGATATTTAATTAACCCCGTTCCTGAAATTTCAAACTTCGGAGGGAAAGACGACAAGATACATTTACTATTGAACTTCTGTGCATGAGTAGCCTGTTGAATCAGAATAGTGTCCCATGATTTATCGAAAATCATGTGGGAGTCAATTTGAAGATACCAATCTTCTTCGTCGTAGAATGAAGATGCAAGCGTTCTTGCCCAGCCGAGGCCGAGTGTTTCTTTGTAATGAATAAACACATAATTCATATGTGTGGGATGCATTAATGGCTCATCAATAATGGTACGCTCAAAATTTTGATCAACAATTCCAAATGTAATATCGTCGGGATGATCCGCATTCCTTAGGGCAGAAGAGATTGTTTGCGAAAGAAGCACATCACAATAGGAAGCTATACTGATGAAAATGGACATGATTTATTTCCTTCACCTTCAGCGTAAATTCTTTTTATTAGTGGATTGTGGTAACTGATTTGTAAAGCGCTTTTATTTCTGACTCGGTAAATTCAGGTGAGAATAATACCTCTTTTAAGGTAAACCCATCATCCCGCAACATGCTAATGAGCCCCTTCTTTATTTTTCCGTTGAAAGAAACATCGGGAAGATGCGCTGCACCAACGGACATGAAAGTCAATGGAAAATTCACTTCGGCTTGGTTTACTTTTTCTATCCACGATAGATTTCTAAGTTCGACCATAAAATGATAAATTTCCGGACCATCTTCATAAATCAATTGACTGTCACTTATCTTATTAGTCTCTTGACTAGATACACTATCTTGCCCTCGTACGTCTCCAAGCTTGCATGAAACGCTCGAAGCAGCACAATTCATATAAAATATATACCTTTCAGAAATGTATCTATTCATAAAACCCATCTCTATCTCATTATTTTTTAATGCAACTAGAACTTTAGACTCAACCCCCATTTTCGCCAAATAGGCTTTTACAAAATTCAAATAATCAGCATCCTTGGCGTTGCACAGAATATCGTCAATTGACTTAATTGTATCCAACCCAACAAACCATTTCTGACTATCGTTCACTGCATGGCTACTTAGGTGAAAGCGCTCATTTAGTATTCGAGCGGATATACCTGGCACGGGGGGGAAGTAATCTTTGTATTGAGTGAGCGCCTCAGATAGCTTACCCCCAATAACTAAATGCATGAAGGTACCAAAATACTGCTTTTTATCGGAATGACCGTCTTCTCGGATGACATCGCGAAGTATAGATCCGTCTTCTATCCCCGCATCTTTCAGTAGACTAATGGTCGTAGAGAGTTCATTTAAAAAATCCAAATCACTAAACATCCAAAAATTATTATTTCTGTATTGTATGTCCTTGCATAAGCCCGGGAGCGATGAGCCATCTACAGACTCTGCTAAAATCGCATCAGAATTTAAGGCATATGGCCTTATAATTTCATTATAGAATCTATCTAGTTCTAATTGAGTTCCGAAGTGGGTTTCACCGATAATTAAAATATTACCATGACTTTTTGTTGCAACCCAGGCACGTACATCGCTGGCTAAAGCCATGCCACAGATTATATTCAATGCAATAATTATTCCAACTAAATATTTTTTCATGAATTTTAATAACTTCCAGCTACCAATCCGCAGCCTAAACTAATTCTATGAGTTAAATGTCCATCACTTTCAATTTAGAAAGTGATGAACCCGTTTGCCTTTAATAGGATGGTTGTATAATCATAACAAACCATTCAACCAACACATTATTAGCACTCGCAGATCTTTAGTGCGAAGCAACTGAAGTGACTTTACCATTAATAATGGTTACCACGCCTGTAGAGCCACTGCCACTCCATTTACCCGATACAGCTAATTCAGGGATGACGGCACTTAATGAGGCCCCTGGAGTGTATGTGGTAATTGTGATGACAGAGCCGGAAATGACCTCTGTCATATACGCCCCATTTGGACAAGTTGTCGTTACCGTTGTGATGCCGCCATTAACAGCGCTATTGGTTGTACATGAGCCACTACTTAGCCCAAAAAAGCTCGAAATCCCTTCGAGAATTTTGTCAAATATGCTATTGTCGCCTTCTGGCTTTGTCGGCACCGGAGTTTTATACGGACCACTCCCGGAGACAAAATCCAAATCCATTAATTCAAGTCTACGCATGTTGACGCTCCTTTTTTGGCTACGAATTTGCAAATTGCAAATCCTAAAGTTAGAATTAACCAGCAGCATTTCGAATGTAGTGTTCGAAATGCTGCCTAGCCATGATTCCGAAAAGGCGCCTCACAAACAAGGCAAAAAATTTGCCCTATTCCTTGCTTGACATAGTTTTCAAATACTCAAACGCGATTACTCTAATAGTTAATAAATTGCACTTCCGTCTAATATGTGACACGCGACTCCATGCCGTAGATAGTTTGATTTCTAGGATGAAGCCAGCCTCCTCAACGGTTTTCCCTTTCGCCAACCAATGCATTAAATCGTGCTCAGCAGGCGTAAATAAGGAAAAATCCATCAATGAATCTGAAGAATAAGCAGAATTCGGTAAATCTTCATTGGAAATTGACATGCTCATAACATCCACCTCCATAAATTGATGAATGGCTTGTTCAGGATGAATAAATCGCACACAACTCACTCATTCTTTACCATTCCGTTTTTTGGAAGCCAGTGTATTAACTTAAGATGGAATCTGCAAAAGATATTGAATGCATGTATTATTTTTGCAACCCAATTTTTATTGGAACATTTGTATTAATTATTCAACTTAAGCCATGCATGTCAAAATAATTGCGATGCCACTTTCACCAAATATAGATCGATCTCACCACCAACAAACCGGAATACTATTGAAATACATCAATATGCACTCAGTCAACAATATTAGAAGTCATCACTCAATTAAACTTTCGCCAGATACACAATATCAACATCACATAACAACCAACAGCCGTAACAAGCTGAAGCAGCGTTCTATCATAAATACTACCGCGATTTTTAAACAAATATTTAACATCCCGATTGAGCATAGCTAATAAATATGTTGGATTGTAGGTTGCAAGATTTAGAAGCCCGAATATGATCATCCCATCAAGATCAGAATACCTTATCATTATCACCCTATATAACAACAAAGAAATTGCCGAATATAGAATTATTACAATTATTAGCTTCATCAGAATCACACTCCACTCTCGCTATTCCATCTCCACTTTAGAAATCATGTATCCTTGATTTTCCATCAAAGTCAGAATCCCATTACATTTCGCCCCAGATAATGGTTTGTGTATATGTTCAGCACCTAGAATATAGGTAAATTTCCCCTCTCTCTTAGTATTTTCTTCAATTTTTTCGATCCAATATTTATTGCGATTGCACAATATATACTCATCATACTTCTCATCAAAATCATCGACATACCCTCCATCAATCGAACGAACAAAAACATTTCTCAGCTCAGATATATTAGTCTCACCATTTTTATCATTTATTAATCGATCAATTTGAATCTGCAGCAAATGTTCAGATGCATCTGTTTCGCAAAATGCTTTAAAAAATACATCAGCACCCTCAATCGCCTCCAACTGTGCAAATGGATTAATTAAATGCGCCCTTGAAACTAGATCATGCTTATTTAAAAATGGATTACCCTCATCTTCAGTACTATTAATTGAAAGTAAATTTCCATCTTTCCGCTCCATCTGAGCATCTTTCGTTACTATTCTATCACTCTCAATGAACCTAGCGTACATGAGGGCTTGATGAACGCGAAATGAAGACGCATTCTCTAACATTTGATCCAAAATATCTTGCGACATATCCCTTTTAAAAATAGACACATATGCCGAATTCATCTCATGAAATAAAATTTTCTTCAAAATAGCCACACCAGAATAATAACTAGATCCATGAATTTCATTTAAGCAACGCGGATATTGATATCCTACATAATATCCAACAGAATTCTCACTTACAAATATGTCGGTTTTTTTTATAATAGGAACAACAACTCTTTCATAGTACTCCCCGAATTCATCATTTAGCCCAATATGTGTTGATGCAATTACATAGAATTCTTTACCATTTTTAGCCTTAACCTTCCACGCCGTTTTCGCAACAGGATCATTGGCACTCATTAAACTCAAAGAGAATAGTATCGCAATCAAGTAAATGTAATTTATTTTAAATTTGCGCAATTTATTTAACCGTCAGCAAATTAATATAAGCCGCCCAATTCGTTCAGGGCGGCCTAACACTTTAAAAACTTACATCACGGATACGAGATTCTCGTTCCAAATGAGTTAGTGTTTACAACACTTTTTAAGGAACCATCTTTACTATAAGTGGACACTGAGCAGTCATTTCCTTTTGCACTCAGGTCAATTTTACCAACACCTGCACTTCCACCCATTGAACCCTGACCACTGACACAGACAGTTATGAAAGTGATGCCTGCACTAGTAGTACATGTCTGAGAAGCGACACTCGCTTTAATTTCAATCGGAGAGCAGGTTGGTACATCATTGTTAGTCGGAGTTTTTTGCTGTGGCTGTGGTATTGCTTCTGATTCCTTGTCTTTGGTAGAGCCTCCTGCATCTCCATCTCCACCAGAAATAAAGCTCAGAAGATTGATGTCTAATTTTTGCATGCTAATTTCCCAAATGGTTTAATTGAATTTTGCATTTAACTTAAATGCGAGATGATCTTGCATTAAACAACAAGCAATCTAAATGATTACTTATCGACTATTGACAACTTCCATGAGTAATGCAATGAGATATTCCGTATGGGTAAATCGTGGCATTTCGTGCGAATGGATTTAACCTGATTCCAGGCTGTACTTGATGACTTCCCAAGAATAAAAGCAGCCTCCTCAACCGTCTTCCCCATCGCCAGCCACCGCATCAGTTCATGTTCCGCAGGCGTAAGCATAGAAAAGTCAATCATTGAAGGCGTGTAAGGTCGTTGCTCGGTTGCATCTGACATGACTCATCCCATTCATATGGAAATATGATTACGCGTTCGCACTTGAGGTTTTAATATATTATTTACAAAAGGCTGCCACATCTGACATCAGAAAGAATCTGTCATTTCTGACAGGCATTCTTTTGGGATAGCGGAAACCCAGACTGCGCATGCACCGCAGCTGCATGTCATACAATTTTTCGTGAAATGGGCATCCGACAAGCGCTACACGCTCACAATCAATGACTAATCCGTATACAGAACTTGATTCATCCTGAGGTGCTCTGGAAAACGCGGTATGTGCGTACGTCCGCCTTACTTTGAAAACTTCTTCATCGTCCCAGCATACGCATCCTTCAACTTCAAATACTTCACACTCGCCGGCTGCAATGCAGCCACCCGATCGAGATATTCACGCGCCAGGGTCATATAGCGCTGATGCCATCCCTTGCTGCCCACATACGCGAGCAGCGCATTCACCGCATTCAGCATCACCGATACATTGGCGGGCATTTCATCGACTGCGTGGATGAATTTCTCGACAGCGCCTTCCAAATTGCCGGATTGCGCCATGCGCACGGCCTCATTATTAATGGCGACAATGGCGCGCGCGCTTTCCTCGATCACTTGCTGGCCTTCATCTTCACGGCCAACCGCTTCGTACATTGAATTGATGCGCTCCAGCATGTCGGAATCTTCATGATGATTGCGTAATATCTGCTGAACCAGTGATTTGCCCAGATGATCGCGATCCAGCTGGTAACAGGTCTCAGCAAGTTCGAGCACAAAATGATCGGGTAAACCGGTAGATTCGTCGGCCAACTGGCGCGCTTTATCCAGCGTGGCGTTGGCACGATCAGTCTGACCTTGCGCCAGAAAGGTTTTACATTCGACCAAAGTAGCCAGCATGGATGCGCGCGTGTCACCACGGAATTCGCGGCGGACTTCGGCTGCGGTTTTCAGCGCGTCTTCGGTGTCACCATTGCCGATTTGCGCCTTGGACAGACTCACATAATCGGCCGCATCTCGCCAGAAGGAGTTTTTTGATAGCGTAATGGCATCGCGAAAGGACTTGGCGGCGGTGCTAAAATCATGATTCTTCAGGGCGACATCGCCCAATTTTTTCTGGCGATTCACCACCGCAGGCGACATATCGACTGCTTTGGACAAAATTTGCTGCGCATCATCCGCATGATGTTCAGCCAGATAAATGCGCGCGAGCCAGTCGTACGCCTCCATCACCTTGTTATTTTCTGCCAGAACGGACTGAAATAGGCTGCGCGCCTCGTCATATTGTTTGAGCCCGAATAGCGCTTTACCCAAGCCAATCCGAACCCAGGGCAAATCCTTTAGTTCGCGTGCGGCGTCGAACGCCGTTTTAGCCAGTTGATTATCGCCAATCGTCAGCGCGATATTGCCCTTCATTTTCAGGTAATCGAGGACATAGGGCGAAGACGATTTTAGATGGTCATTGCATTCGGCTAGCGCCTTGAAATAGTCCTGACGCAGCATCGCCTGATCCAGCGACTGAAATTCGCGCTTGCGCACCAGCAGTTTATCGAGGCGATGTTTGACTTGTTCGGCGGTAAACGGTTTGAGCAGATAGCCATCCGGTGCCTGCTCGGCCGCCGACATCACCAGTTTGCCGCGCCGCTCGCCCGTCACCATCACGAACACGACGGAGGGTTTCAGTAGATTGTGCAGGCGCAACTCCTGCAAAAGATGCAATCCGTCGTAGCCGCTGCCCAGATCGTAATCACAGAAGATGATGTCGAAGTCGGCACGCCGCACGGTGGCTATGGCGTCGGTTGCGCGATGCGCATACTCCACTTTGTTGATGCCAAGCGTAGCCAGGGTATTGCCCATGGCCGTGCGCATCTCTTGCACGGCATCCACCACCAGCACACGCTTTTGCGCATAGTCGATTGATATCGAGCCTGCCGCAAATGCCGCCAGACGATCGTCATCAGCGTCGTCGATGCGGGTAAAGCCGGGAAGGGCGGGTTTCGGGGCACCGCCTGATGCACTTGCCATGGATCACTCCTGAAGCGGATGTCCGGCAAGCGCACCCGCCCGCCTACATCAACTCAAGTTTTGCATACTCTAAAGATAGCCACTTGACGCCCTGAGCACCAAAATTCACCTGCACATTGGCCTGTTTGCCAGCGCCATCGTAATCAATGACCACGCCCTGACCGAACTTGGCATGGCGAACATTCTGGCCGACGCGAATATTATGTCCCGGTACTTCGTTGGTTTTCTTGGGCGCTGCGGCGGGTGTGGCCGCTTTCAGCTTAGGCGTATTGGGCGCATAGCCGCGATTGATCCACTTGAGCAGATCTTCGGGAATTTCATTGAGGAATCGCGAGGCCATGGAGAAACGCGTCTGACCATGCAGCATCCGAGACTGCGCCAGACTCATATACAAACGCTGGCGCGCACGGGTAATCGCCACATAGGCCAGCCGCCGCTCTTCTTCCAGACTCTGCGGATCGTGCAGGCTGTTGTCGTGTGGGAACAGACCTTCTTCCATGCCGGTGAGGAACACCGCATCGAATTCCAGACCCTTGGCGGCATGCACGGTCATCAGCTGCAGCGCATCCTGCCCCGGCTGGGCTTCGTGATCGCCCGCTTCGAGGCTGGCGTGCGCGAGGAAATTAGTAACGCTGTCTTCGTTTTCCTGCACAAACACCGCCGCAGATGACACCAGCTGCCCCAGATTTTCCAGCCGTTCCTGGCCTTCCTTATCATTGCGGTAGTAATCGATCAGGCCGGATTGATCCAGCACCAGCTCGACAATTTCCGGCAGCGTCAGCCCGCTGGCCTGCACGCGCATGTTCTCGACGATCTGCACAAAGCGACTCACCGCCGCCGCACTGCGACCTGCACCGCCACTGCAGGCGGCCTGCCAGATGGTGGTGCCGCAGACGCGGGCAGATTCGGCCAGCAATTCGATGGTGCGATTGCCAATGCCGCGCACCGGGAAATTGATGATGCGCAGGAGTGCGTTGTCGTCTTCCGGACTATTCACCAGCCGTAGATAGGCCAGTGCATGCTTGATTTCCTGCCGCTCGAAAAAGCGCAAGCCGCCATAGACCTTGTACGGTAATCCAGCCTGAAAGAGTGCATGCTCCAGCACCCGCGATTGCGCATTGGAGCGATACAGCACAGCGATGTTCGATAGCGACTGCCCCTGACGCGACAGCTGCTTGGCTTCGTCCACCACAAAGGCAGCCTCTTCGAGATCTGTTGCCGCATCAAACACGCGGATAGGATCACCCGCCTGTGATTCAGTCCACAGCTGTTTGCCCAGGCGACCGGTGTTGTGCGCGATCAGCGCATTGGCGGCATCGAGAATATTGCCGTAGGAGCGATAGTTCTGCTCCAGCCGGATAATCGTCTCGACCGAAAACTCGCGCTCGAAATCACGCATATTACCGACGTTGGCACCCCGGAAGGCGTAGATAGATTGGTCATCATCGCCCACCGCGAATACAGCCGCGCCACCGCCCGCCAGCAGCTTCAGCCACGCATATTGTAGGCGGTTGGTATCCTGAAATTCGTCTACCAGCACATGGCGGAAGCGCTGCTGGTAATGCTCACGCAGCATGACGTGATCACGCAGCAACTCGAAGCAGCGCAGCAGCAGCTCGGCAAAATCCACCACGCCTTCGCGGCGACACTGGCGCTCGTACTCTTCGTATAGCGTCTTCAGCATACGCGTATGGTCGTCCCATGCGTCCACATCAGCCGGGCGGCGGCCCTCTTCCTTATTGCCATTGATGAAGTTCACCACCTCGCGCGGCGGATATTTTTCATCGTCGATATTCAGCGATTTCAGCAGGCGTTTCAGCGCAGCCAGCTGGTCGGCACTATCGAGAATCTGGAACGCTTCTGGCAGGCCCGCATCACGCCAGTGCAGACGCAGCATGCGATTACACAGACCGTGAAAGGTGCCAATCCACAGGCTGCGCGCATTGACCGGAATCTGCGCGCTTACCCGCGTCAGCATTTCCTTGGCCGCCTTATTGGTAAAGGTCACCGCCAGAATGCCATGCGGACTCACCTGCCCCGTTGTGAGCAGCCACGCAATACGCGTGGTCAATACGCGCGTTTTTCCCGAACCGGCACCCGCCAGAATCAGGGCAGGCGTGGCGGGCAGGGTCACAGCGGCAAGCTGTTCAGGATTCAGGCCAGTGAGCAGGCTGGAGGACATGGTCGGGTTCGCTTGAAATCAATCCCGGCATTTTACTGGAAGTGGCGAACGGGTGTGCACTGAAGTTGTCGATGCTGCGGCGCAAAATGATCTGTAACAATGTGTTGCGCATCTATGGGGTTCTTATAGAATGCGCGGCCATTTCAAAAAACTCTGGATGTGCTGAATATTGGCATTCATGCCAAACACTGCCGTTCCGAATTCAATAACCACAAATTTAGTTTTTCAGGAGTGATCGTTTTTATGCGTACATCTTATCTAACCAGCCTTACTGCGATCAGCGCGGGATTGCTTTTGTCTGCATGTGGTGGTGGTGGTGACTCGGCTCCGCCAGCGCCACAGGGCCAACTGACACTCAGTGGTAGCGCTACTCAGATTACTACCCAATACGACTTACCAGGCTCTTTTGTATTGCATGTCAAAAACACCGGTCCAATGGGCGTCACCAATATCACGCCATCAGCACCCGCTGGCACAAAAGTAAGCAACGATGCCTGCCACTCCATTGTGCTAGCAATCGGTGAGACCTGTGACGTGACATATAGTTACGCAGGCACTGCAGTGGCAAGCGGCAATTTCGCTTTCAATGTGAACTTCAGCTTTGATGCCAAGGTGGGACAGTCAAGCTTGTCTGTCCCATATCAGTTTACGGAATCGCAATGGGCAAAGGTTTCGGAATGGCAGGGATACCGTGGCAATCCTAAGCGTACAGGTTATGTCCCCGTCACTTTGGATGCAACAAGAATTTCCGAAGAGTATTCAGGCTTACTCAACAGCCAAACAATGCAAATTAGTGATATCAGTGAGCATAATGGAAACATCTTCCTGGTATCAAGAGATGTGACTGGCACGCCAAACTTGACAGCACTTGACCAATCAAGCCACAAAATTGCATGGTCAAAAAATATCAGCATGTACGTCGGCAGTTATTATAGCCAAAATCTAGCACCCATTGCTGCTGCCGGAAATGTTTATATCGCAGGGAGCAACTATTATGGATACCTTGGTTCATTTTCTGCAAAGGATGGTTCGCTCAATACGTATTCAAGTAACGTCGGAAATGTAGGCTCATTGACATTTGTGGGTAAAAGCATCTTCGCGACACCTGGCAATTGCGGTTCTGTTACGCGCACTGACCCGAACACACTGCAATCTTTGTGGAAATGGAGTTATACCACACCTACCGTTCAACCAAATGTTTACATGAACTTCTACGCATCTAGCGTGGCCGCATTTGATGAATCAATATTTGTTTGCGGTATCTCGCAATCCATTTCTGACTATTCAGGCCCAACATCAAAGTACAGCAACAACCAGTATTTGCTTGTTACACAGCAGGATAGCGTTGAGAAAGAAACCTGGATTAAAAATACTCTCATCAATACCGATAATTATTACAGCTATACGCCTGGCGACGTTGTGCTAAACGAAGATAGCTCATTGGCATTTCTATCGTCTCAACAGGGCATGGTCGCATTTGATCTATCCAAAAAGGCACCTATTTGGGCAGCTGGCTCTGGGTACTCTTCAATACTTTACGGCAATAAAGTTGTTTATCTACTGAACGGCAATTCCTACTCAAATACTCAAGTTTCAGCTATTGACGCAAAAAGTGGTAACACTTTATGGACCGGCTCGATCTCTGATGGGGGTAGATCTTCCTATGTCGTGACTGACTCCCACTTATTCATTGCTGGACAAAACAAAACATACGCAATGAACTTGTCGACTAAAAAGATCGACTGGACTACAGATTTGAGTGGGAACCTAGCCATTACTAAAGCAGGAAAGCTTGTGATTACCGATACCAACCGTGGCGTCATTGGCATCTACAACCTCCGCTAATCCCGCTTCACCCATCTACAAGCCCACTGCCCCGCAGTGGGCTTTTTTTCGTTCAGCCACCATTCAATTTCCATTCATCTTCGATTCAACGTCCACTCAAATTGTAACCACGGTAACGATTTGCAACATCTGTCGACAGCCGATCGTGACAATGCGTTAATGCATCCAAGGGCAGCGAAACAACGCAAGCCCGGTTAAACAACCCTCAAGGAGCAAGACCATGAACAAGCTGATGACCACCCTGATCGCTACCGTAATTGGCACCCTGGCATTTGCCGCAGACCCCGCACCTGCTGCACACAGCACCTCGACAGCCAAGCCAGCCGTAACTTCTGAAAGCAAGGCTGTAAAACAATCTGAGACGATGGTTACTCCCCCGGCCGATGTCAAGACAGAAGGCAAGGCAGCAGCTAAAACTGAAGCCAAGCCAGCGGAAAAGTCTGCAAGCACAACGCCCGCTCAGGGAGATGCCAAGCCGGTCAAGAAGGAAAGAATGCATAAAAAGAACAGCGCAACCGCCAAGCCAGCAGCTGAGTCTGTGACTAGCAAATAATGGCTGAACGGCAACTGAACCTGATCAAATTGTAAATTTAGATTTCAATCAAACAATACACGACACACTTAAGGAAACAGACCATGAACAAGATCCTCACCACCCTGATTGTTACCGCAATTGGCGCAATGGCATTTGCTGCAGACCCGGCACCTACAGCGCAACCTGCGCCAGCCGCAAAACCTGCCGCCGCTGTTGAAGCCAAGGCGCCCGCCAAGGCTGAGACCAAAGTGGAAGCCAAGACCGAAGCAAAGGCAGACGCCAAAGCAGCAACTGACACCAAGGCGGATACAGCAGCCAAACCAAAGGCAAAGCACCACAAGCATCATCAAGCCGAAACCAAGCCAGCCGAGACCGCTGCAGCGCCGGCTGACAAGAAGTAATCATTCAATCATCACCTGACTCGACGCTGAATACTGACAAGGACTGAACCATGAACAAGCTGTTTGCTACCCTGATTGCTGCTTCTTTTGCTTCGCTGGCCTTTGCTGCAGATCCAGCGCCAGCACCCGCTGCCACCGTACCGGCAGCCAAGCCGGCCATGACAGCCAAGGCGGATACAAAAGCAGCCGCGAAGCCTGAGGCAAAGACGGAGGCCGTGGTCGCGAAAACCGATGCCGCCAAACCCGAAGCGAAGACAAGCACACATGCTTCCGCAAATGCGGACAGCAAGGTCGAGCACAAGACCGATGCCAAACCCGAGACGGCCAAGCCTGCCGCTAAATAATCAGTCTCGCCCGTCCAAACGTAAAACCCCGATACAACGGGGTTTTCTGCGTTATATTCCCGCGCATTCCCTTTAAATCGGACACGCGCATGATGAACGCTCTGCTCAGCCGCATGCTTGGTACGGCTCTGGTCACACTGGCCTGCTTCTCCTCCCTGTCTGCTACGGAACTGGATAGCAAAAGCAAACAGGCCATTCATGACATTGTTGGCACTGCACTGAAAAAGCACGGCACGCCCAGCGTATCCGTGGCCATCGTGACAGACAATGAAGTGGCCTTTACCGGCGCGTGGGGCAAGGCCAGCCTGAATCCGGTTCGCGATGCCAAACCCGATATGCGCTATGCCATCGGCTCGGTGAGCAAGCAATTTACCGCAGCCGCCCTGTTAATGCTGGAAGCCGACGGCAAATTGAGTCTGGACGACAAGGTGTCCAGGTATTTGCCAGATATGGGCGCCGGCGGGGAGGCCACGATTAGGCAGTTACTGGCGCACACATCGGGCATGCGTGACTACTGGCCACAGGATTATGTGTTTCGCGACATGCTGACACCGGTCACAGCCGATCAGATCATCGACCGGTTTGCGCGGCAGCCACTGGATTTTGCCCCGGGCGAGCGCTGGCAATACAGCAATACCGGCTATGTGGTCGCAGGGAAGATCTTCGAACAGGTGGCGGGCGAACCTTTGCTGAGCTTTTTGCAGCGTCGCGTGTTCAAGCCACTGAACATGCTCAGCGCCATGGATTTTGATCAGCACACACTGGATGCGCATGATCCGGTGCCCTACACCGGCTATCTGATGGGCCCGATCCAGCAAGCGCCGCGTGCAGGCGAGGGCTGGATGTTTGCAGCGGGCGCACTGGCGATGACGGCTGAAGATCTGGCCAAATGGGATATTTCGCTGATGCGTGAGTCACTCATGCCGCATGCGCAATATGCCGCGTTCACTCGCGAAGTGTTGCTGAATAATGGCGCGGGCAGCCAATATGGTCTGGGTCTGAGCGTGAAACTGAAGAACGAAT
Organism: Burkholderiaceae bacterium DAT-1; assembly: GCA_019084025.1. NCBI lineage: Bacteria > Pseudomonadati > Pseudomonadota > Betaproteobacteria > Burkholderiales > Burkholderiaceae > Burkholderiaceae bacterium DAT-1. The sequence goes on along the minus strand of JAHRBI010000003.1, from coordinate 479,857 downwards.
CACGTGTACTGTCGCACGGCGGCGAAGTGTCCGGCTTTGTGTCCTCGAATACAGTTTATCCGGACAAACATCTGGCAGTGGTGGTGCTCACTAACTCGGATGCCAATAATGCCGCTGCCAGCATCTCGGAAAAAATCGAAGAGATGCTATTAAAGGCGGGCGCCCCGACTGATGAGGCGATGCTTCAGCAAGCCAAAGCTATTTTCACACAACTGCAGCAAGGCAAAATTGACCGCACGCTGTTCAGCGACAACGGCAATCATTATTTCAACGAGACCGTACTCAAGCAGGCCATGACCAGTCTGGGCAGCTTAGGCAAGGTGAAGTCATTCGAACAGGTGCGCACATCGACACGCGGAGGCATGACCAATCGTGCATTCAAGGTCAAGGCAGACAAGGGCAATGTGAAGGTACTGACCCGCACCTGGATCAATGGCCCGATCGAGCAGTTTACCGTATCACCCGATTGAGCCATTGATTCATCTGCATGCGGCAGGCAGACAGGTACGGCTAGAACAGTTCGACATCACCCGTACCGTCGGCTGCACCTGTTTCACGCGCAACTTCACCTACATTAAAGCGGCTGACAATCGTGTTCATGGTTTCAGCCAGCTTGCGCATATCATCAGCAAATTCTGCAGTGCGTTTCGCTGAAATTTCGGTCGCATTCATCATCGCCATGATATTGCTGACTTCTTGCGCCATCGCATTCGCGTTGTCATCTTGGCTGATCATAGTGGACGAAATCTCGCTCACCATGTTTTCCACTTGCGTTGCACCTTCCTGAATCTTGTCGATGGCGACACTGACCTCACGTGCGTGATCCGCTCCCTGAGTCAACTGAATCACCATCGAACGTACTTCACCCACTGACAGGCGCGATGCATCCAGAATGGTGCTGACAACCTCCGCAATGTCATGCGTGGTTTGCCGGGTGCGCTCGGCCAGACGCCGTACCTCATCAGCCACCACAGCAAAGCCGCGACCGGCCTCACCTGCGCGTGCAGCTTCGATCGCAGCGTTGAGTGCCAGCAGATTGGTTTGATCCGCCACTTCACGAATCACCGACACCATCCCGCCAATCTTGGAGGCGGCATGATCAAGCGCATTCATATTGTCTTCCGCCCGATGCGCGACGGCAGAGACGGCGAGAATTTCGTTCACGCTGGTATGGATGGTTTCGCTCCCCTCAACCGCCACGTCACCCGCTTCATGGCTACGACGTGCTGCGTCCTGGGTGCGGCTGGCCACATCACTGATCCCCTCCGCGACACGACCGATACTGGCAGACATATTGGCCGCCGCCTGATTGCCACTGGTCGCGGTGTGCGCCATCACAATGGCTGACTGGTGCATTTCGATGGATGCAATCACCACCGAGTGAATCGCGGCAATCATGTCCTTGAAACTGATTTGCACCACATCCAGCAGCTCGTTAAATGCCTGAATGGTTTCACCAATTTCATCTTGATGAGTGACTGGCGCACGGGCGGTGAAGTCTAGCGAGGAGGCAATGCCACGTACCGTATCGGCCATACCGCGCAAGGGTCGGGCGATACTTTGATACAAAAACCAGCCGCCCGCTGCCAATGCAAGCAAAGAGACGACGATGAGAACCGAATAGGTAAAGGTGGCGCGATGCAGCAAATGCTCAATCCGATCACGACTATTCGCTTCTGCGGTATCTGCTTCCTTAAGCAGCAAATCCAAAGAGCGATTCACTGCATCACGCGTGGGTAACACTTGCGAGTACATGACCAGCTGTGCATCAGCTTTGGTTTTGAGACTCGCGGATAGCGTCATGGCATTGGCCACAGCCCTCTCGTACTTCTCGAGTTGGCCGTTTAGATCTTTTATCAGCTGCCGCTGCCGATCATCATGCGACAGTGCATCCAGCGCCTGAAATCGTGTCCGCGCGGTAACAATCGCCTTTTTAAGCTTGTCATTGAATGCATCAATCAGATCTTCATCCTGTTCCTCATACAGCGCCATCAGTACGGGTTCAATTTCCTTTACCGCAAGGGCAAGCTTGCCTGATGCCACAATGGCAGGAATAGTGGCGCCAGATGTATGGTCTGTTTCTTCATGGATTTTGTCGAACTGATACAGTCCAAAGCCGCCCAGAAGCAGAATGGTGGATATGGCTGAGGCGATGAGTGCAATTAGTCGTCCTGAAATGGTCATGCATGTGGACTCCCCATGGTTCACATTGGTCGGGACAAGATGATTCCCTTGTAATCGTTATAGTCGGGATCATCATTGAAGTCAGGAAGGGATGCATACCAGTTGACCGAAGGCTAAAAAGTAAACGCTGCGCGGTGAGGTCGGTACACACGCGCTCGTCCGCTCACGAAAACAACACAACACGGAAACTTTCGCGGCTGGGCGCAGTCTCAGTTATGCTAGCGCGCGCTTCACCCCTGCCTTGAGACTTACGCATGTTGCATCAGATTCTGTTGGCGGCCCTGACGGGCCTTGCTGTTGCTGCGGGCACCGCGCCCGCCGACGACTTTTCATCTACGCTAATTTCCCGTTATTCCGCACCTCAGCTGTCCAATCCGTCGAACTGGCTGACCGACAGCGACGCCGTCGCTTTCCGCCAATGGCAAGCGACACACGCCGATGATGCGGCAGCACTCCGCACCTTTCCCGGATATCTTGATCTGCAAACACGGCTGAATGACGTATCTGCCTCGCTGAGCCATACACAGGGTGTTCAGCGTGCAGGCACATTCTTCTTTGCGCTCAAAACCCTTCCTGGTGCAGCCGGCCAAAGTTTGTCGGTACGCGACGGACTGGCGGGCAAAGATACCGTGCTGGCAAGTCCCGGCACACTGGGCGATGCCACGCTCGTGCAATATGCTGCCGCAGACAATGGTCAGCACATTGCACTCACCCTTCGTATTGCCGATCGCTGGGTATTACGGGTCATCGACAATCGCGGCCGCACCGTGGGTGACGACATTGCCATTCGCGACGCCACCCGTGTGCAGTGGCTGCCCAATGATCTCGATCTGGTCTACTCACCGGCCGATCATGGCAAAGCTGCCGCCATGATTCACCGGATGGGACAATCAAGCAGCCGTGATCGCGTGATCCTGCCAGTCGATCTGCTGCCTTGGTTTGGTCAGAGTAACGAGCGCAACCGCCTGCTCACCGCAGACGATAGTCAGCATGTCATATTCGAGCATTGCAATGCGGGTCGATGCATCTATCTCTCCACCTCCCGAAATGATCTGGAGAGCGGCAGCGTAAGCTGGAAGACCCTGGTGCATCCATCTGATCAAGCGTATTCAGCCGTACTGAATCGCGATGGCTTATATGTGTTTACACGTGAAGATGCGCCGCGCGGCAAGGTCGTCAATATTGCGGCATCAGGTGGCAGTTTATCGCAAGGCCGCGTGGTCATACCCGAGCCTGCGGACGGGATGCTGATTGAAGGCGTCGCCGCGAGCGAAGGGATGTATGTCCGTGTGGCGGGCGCCCAGCAGGACAAACTGCTGCGCATGGGCTGGCCTGCTGTTGTACGAGAAAAGGCACGCGGCGGTAAATCAACCGTTTCAAAAGGCAAGAAATCCGGAAAGACCTCTGCAGCGCGGGGATCGGGCAAATCTAGCAGTAAAGCCAGTCGCAAATCATCCGGGAGATCAGCCAGCAAATCCGCGCGCCATAGCCGTGGCTCGTCCCGTTCTGGTCAAAGAGATGCTGCACGTTTGTCCGGGGTGCATGAAATTGCATTGTCCGCGCCCCGCCTGACCGCCATGATTGCGGGTACTGACCGCGAAGGGATCATGGTTCAGCTGGAAAGCCAGGTCACTGCGCCCAAACTATATGTACTGGATAGCCGGGGCAATGCATTCGATACCCGCCTGATCATGGACAGCGTGCCGGATTATTCGGCGTATATGGAAGAGTCGATTCGTTTCAAGGGCGATAAGGGTCAGAGTTTGACGCTTAACCTGCTACGTCCGAAATCATTCCAGCGCAGTGGCGATCATCCGACGCTGCTGTCAGGTGGCTCACCAGCAGAAGCACGCTTTCAGGCACTGAATGTGGTGTGGCTCGAGCAAAACGGAATTGTCGCTACATGCAGCAATGATACTGCCGGTCGCAATGAAGCCGCGCGTGCAGCCGATTTGCTCGGCTGTGCGCGGTATCTCGTCGAGCATGGCTTCACTCGCCCGGATCGTTTGAGCGCACATGGCATGGCATCGCCACTGTTCTATCCTGCTTATGACACTGCCGACCTGATTGCTTACCTGTTGTGGCGCATGGAGATGCCGGGTTTTAGTGAGGGCATCGCGGGTACCAGCGCGCGCAATTAAAGAACTGGCACCACGGGGGTGCAGCAATCTATGTTGCACCCACGCGATTTCAGGAGATGCTCTCCGCTTGGCCGTTCAACCCATGCGGCGGGCATTTTCAAGGGATTGCTTCATCTCCCGGCGATAAAGAAGATAATTGATATCCACCACAGGCGCGCCGAGATGCGGCAGCAAAAGCAACACCTGTCCACGCAGACGGGTATTGGTTTCGCAAAGACAGGTCACTACATCCGTGACCCAGTGATGCGCCTCCGCCTGCGTCCCCACCCGCCAGCCAATCTCGCCTTCAAACCAGTCTGACTGCTTGGATTCCAGAAAATGCTGAATCTGCCGGAATGTCAGGCGCACGGCACTCTTGAGCTCACGCCACTCATGCGGCGGCAGATCGACAGGCTCGGGATGCGCGCCATGCTGCAGGCGCTCCAGCCATTGTCGATCAAGCGTCACCATCTCGCGCAGCAGACCGGTTGCCGACTTCCCGGCAATTTCCTGCGTGCGCATGGCGTCATCTAAGGTATCAAGGGCTTCCAGCAGGCGATCATTGGCCCAGTGCTGGTAATCGATGAGATACAGGGCGTGGGATTTCCAGGAAATCATGCTGCGTTCCCCTTGTGCTGCGGGTGAATCCAGCCTGATCACACGCCCCGTGTGCGACGGGATCAGGCTTCGGCGAGCTTGTCCGTAATCAGCTGTTCCAGCTTTGCGAAATCAGGCTCTCCGATGTATCGCTGAACGATGTTGCCGTGCTTGTCGATCAAGAAGGTGGTGGGCGTGAGGTTGACGTCACCGAACTGTTTGGCTAGCTTGCCGTCGCCGTCCAGTGCCACAAAAAAAGGCAGCTTGCGGGCCTCGGCAAACGCGGCCACCTGAGTGGGCGGGTCGTAGCTCATGGCCACGGCCACCGTCTTCAGGCCACGTTCGGCAAACTTGTTCTGGGTAGCCATCAGCTTGGGCATTTCTGCCACGCAGCCTGTGCAGGTCGTTGCCCAGAAATTCACCAGCACGACCTTCCCCTTGAGCGAAGCCTGCGTGATCTGTTCACCTTGGATAGAGGTATAGCTGACTTGCGGCGCAGGTGTAGCCTTTGCACCTGTAAAAATCAGTGCAGCACCCAGGAGTGCACCTGCAACGCCCAGACCAACGGCAAACCGTGATTTCATGCATGGCTCCAGCTACAAATGAGAGGAATAAGGTTCAATCTACATGAATTGTATTGCTGATTTCAGGCCGTGAATACGGTGAACAACAGCATTTGCCGTGATTATGCCGCTCAAACAGGTTTCCAGCGTTATAATCGCGTGTTTTTTATGAAATGAGGCGTCCATGGCGATCCAGTGGTTTCCCGGCCATATGCACAAGGCCCGCAAGCAGGTTGCCGAAACCATGGCCAAGGTCGACATGGTTATCGAGGTGCTCGATGCCCGCTTGCCGCATATCACCACCAATCCGCTGATTCACGAATTGCGTGTTCACCGGCAGCGGCCCAGCCTGAAAGTCCTGAACAAGGCCGATCTGGCAGACCCGAATGTCACCGCCCTGTGGGTGCAGCATTTCAAGAGTCAGGCCAATACCGCCGTACTGGTGCTGGATGAAGCCGGCAAGCAGCGTGATGCTGCCAAGGTCACCGCCATGTGCCACGAGCTATTGCCCAATCGTCATGGTGCGGAAAAGCCGGTGCGCGCCATGATCCTGGGGGTGCCGAATGTTGGCAAGTCCACACTGATCAACGCCATGGCCAAACGCAAACTGGCCAAAGTGGCAGATACGCCAGGCGTGACACAATCCCAACAGCGCATCGAACTACCGGACGGTACGATTCTGGTGGACACGCCCGGCCTGATGTGGCCGAAGATTACCTCGCCCAACGATGGCCTGAAAATGGCACTGTCCGGCTGTATTGGCCGCAACGCCTTCGATGCCGAAGAAGTGGCCTGGTATACGCTGGGCTGGCTGGCCAAGTACTATCCGCAGTCGCTGCAGCGCTACAAGCTGACCGACCCGAGCCTGCATGGCGACGAACTATTCGAGCTGGCGGCACGCGCGCTGGGCTGCGTGATGTCGGGCGGGCGGATTGATGCACAGAAGGCTGCCGAGAAGGTGCTGACCGAATTCCGTGGCGGCATCCTTGGTCGCGTCTCGCTGGAAAAACCAAGTGATTGCCTCGATCTGAATTTGGACGAAGGTGATCCGGAAGAACACCCACTGGCAGGCAGTTGACGAACGGAGCGAGTGCTTCCGGATCAATGGTTTGCCAACAAGCTGTGTGCCGGAAACGGCCGCGACCGTGCTGATCAGGTGCAGCGAAGACTGCACCGCCTGGCGGGAAGACAGATGTCTCCCGCGCTTATGCGATAATTGAAAGCATGGAACGCATCGACCTTACCCGACATTTTCTGATTGCCATGCCCGCCATGGCTGATCCGATCTTTGCCCGCTCGCTGGTGTTTGTCTGTGAACACAACGAGCAGGGTGCCATGGGCATCATCGTCAATCGTCCTCTGGGCATGGATGTTCGCTCGCTGTTCGACCAGATCGACATCAATCTCACCGACCACGAAGCTGGCGACGAGCCTGTGTACTTCGGCGGCCCGGTGCAGACGGATCGCGGCTTTGTGCTGCATCAGCCGCTGGGCAACTGGCAATCCAGCATGGCAGTAGATGACGAAATCGGCCTCACCACCTCGAAAGATATTCTGGTGGCGGTCGGCAAAGGACAGGGCCCGGAAAAGCTGCTGGTGTCACTCGGCTACGCAGGCTGGGAAGCCGGTCAGCTGGAAAAAGAGCTGGCACAGAATAGCTGGCTGAGCGTGGAAGCCCTTCCCGCCGTGATCTTCGAGCAGCCCTGCGAAAAGCGTTACGATCAGGCGCTCGCCATTCTTGGCATCGATATGGCGATGCTGTCCGACTCCGCAGGACACGCCTGACCTCATGGCGTATGTACTGGCTTTCGACTTCGGGGAAGTTCGCATCGGTGTAGCCGGTGGTAGCCCGGAACTCGGTATTGCCACCCCGCTCACCACTATTACCGGTAATAGCAACGATGACAAATTTGCCGCCATCCAGCGTCTGATCAATGAATGGCAGGCCGATCGTCTGATCGTCGGATTGCCGTTTCATCTTGATGGCAATGCGCACGAGATGACACGCCTTGCCCGCAAATTTGCCAATCGTCTGCACGGGCGGTTCGGCTTACCGGTACAATTCGTCGATGAACGGCTCAGCTCTGCCGAAGCGGATAGCCTGCTCGGTGAAGCCTCGACGTATGGCAAAAAACGCAAGGCCGCGCTCGATCAGGTCGCCGCCATGCGCATCCTGCAATCATATTTTGATTACGGTGCCATGCCTGACTCAGACCAACCCGGAGCCCATACAGAATGAGCCACAGCACCATCCGTGCGTATCAGCGTTCCGACGCCGCCGGGGTGGTTCGCTTGTTCGATGCACTGGGCTATCCAGCGACCACCGCAGAGATCGCCCATGATCGATTCATGGCCTCGAACGGCATTAAGCAATGCCTGCTGGTCGCTGACGTGGCGGGCGAAATTGCCGGCTGGGTGCATGTCTGCCAGATGCCCAGCATTGTGGCTGTGCCATACGCAGAAGTCCGCGCCATTGTGGTCGATCCGGCTCGTCAGCGCGGGGGACTTGGCAAGCAGTTGATGGCTGCAGCCGAAGCATGGGCGACGCAAACCCTTGCAGCAGGTAAAATCCGCCTGAGCTCGAATATTACGCGCAATGACGCGCACCGGTTTTACGCCCGTCTGGGCTATGTCAGCAGCAAGACATCGCACGTATTTGAAAAGGTGCTGGACCAGACTGTGCTCAACAAGGAAGAAGCATGTACAACCCGCAATTGACCATGCACGGTGAGTTGAATCACCTGCTCTCCATCGAAGGGCTGCCCCAGCGGATCCTGCGCCAGATTCTCGATCGCGCCGATTCCTATGTGATCGCCGCCGAATCTGGTGACAAGAAGCACGAAGATCTGGCCGGCAAATCGGTGTTCAACCTGTTCTTCGAGAACTCGACCCGTACCCGCACCACCTTCGAAATCGCGCAAAAGCGTCTGTCAGCCGATGTGTTCAGCCTGAACATTCAAGCCAGCTCCACCGCCAAGGGCGAGACCCTGCTGGATACCATTCACAATCTGGAAGCCATGGGTGCTGACATGTTCGTGGTGCGCCATAGCGAATCCGGCGCACCCTTCCTGATCGCCAAGCATGTGCGACCGGGTGTGCATGTGGTGAATGCCGGTGATGGACGCCATGCGCATCCGACGCAGGCGCTGCTGGATATGTACACCATCCGCCATTACAAGGGCGATTTCTCGCATCTGCGTGTGGCGATTGTCGGCGACATCCTGCATTCGCGCGTGGCCCGCTCGCAAATTCATGCGCTGACCACGCTGGGTTGCCCGGAAGTACGCGTCATCGCCCCGAAAACCCTGCTGCCGCGTGATGTGGAACAGCTGGGCGTGCATGTCTATCACGACATCGAAGCAGGTCTCAAAGACGTGGATGTGGTGATCTGCCTGCGCCTGCAGAATGAACGCATGCACGGCGCGCTGCTGCCATCTGCGCACGAATTCAACAAATACTTCGGCCTCTCCGAAGCACGTCTGGCGCTGGCCAAGCCTGATGCCATCGTGATGCACCCCGGTCCGATGAACCGTGGCGTGGAAATCGACTCCTCTGTCGCCGACGGCAAACAGTCCGTCATCCTGCCGCAGGTCACGTTCGGCATTGCCGTGCGCATGGCCGTGATGAGCCTTCTTTCCGAGACCAAAGCATGAAGCGAATTGCCATTCTCAACGGCCGAGTGATTGATCCGGCATCCGGCCTCGATCAGGTTGCCAACGTCTATCTGGCCAAGAGCCACATCGCAGCTGTCGGTACTGCACCCGAAGGCTTTGTGGCGGACGATACCATCGATGCCGCTGGCAAGTGGGTGATCCCAGGGCTGGTCGACCTGAGCGCACGTCTGGGCGAACCGGGCGGCGAACAGAAAAAAATGCTGCAATCGGAACTCGGTGCCGCTGTGGCCGGTGGCGTGACCACCGTGTGCGCATTGCCTGATACCGATCCGGCACTGGACGAGCCGAGCCTGGTGCGCACCCTGCGTGATCGCGCCGATGCGATTGGCCTCGCCCGCGTGTTGCCGGTGGGTGCGCTTACCCGCAAGCTGAAGGGTGAAGAGCTGGCCGAGCTGGCCGAATTGCGCGATGCCGGTTGCGTAGCGTTTTCGCAGGCTGATGCCCCGATTTCCGATCTGCGCGTGCTGCTGCGTGCCATGCAATACGCTGCCACGTTTGGCCTGACACTGCGTCTGCGCCCTCAGGATGCCAGTCTGGCAGCCGGTGGGGTGGCGCATGATGGCGAAGTCGCCACCCGACTGGGTCTGCCCGGCATTCCGGTGATGGCCGAAACCACCGCCATTTCCAATATCGTGATCCTGATGCGCGATACCGGTGCCCGCGTGCATCTGGAGCGCGTGTCCAGCGCCGAAGGGCTGGAAATGGTGCGCGCCGCACGTAGCTACGGCCTGCCGCTGAGCTGCGATGTGTCGATCCACCATGTGCAATTGTCCGACGTGGACATCGGCTTCTTCGACAGCAACGCCCGCATGAACCCACCGCTGCGCTCGCTGCGCGACCGCGATGCGATCAGTGAAGCGCTGCTGGACGGTACTGTCAGCGCCATCTGTTCCGACCACACACCGGTCGGCAAGGATGCCAAGCTGCTGCCCTTCGGCGAAGCCACACCGGGCGCATCGGCGCTGGAAGTACTGCTCACGCAAGTCCTGGCCTGGGGCGAGCGCCAGCATATCGAACCCGCCCGCGCCCTGCGCACCATCACCAGCGAACCCGCTGCGTTGCTGGGCTTCAAGGATCGCGGCACGCTGAGCGCCGGTTCCATCGCCGACGTGGTCATCTTCGACCCCGCCATCGAATGGCGTCCGGGTGCAGCCACGCTCAAGAGCCGCAGCAAGCACACCCCGTTCGCCGATACCGCCCAGCGCGGCAAGGTGGTGACCACGATTGTGGGCGGGAAGGTGGCGTTTAGGGGGTGAATTCACCTTCGCTAGCGGTAAAAAGGGACAGGGCCGGGTGGCCCTGTTTTTTCTTGGGAATTGACTGACGGATTGAGGTTGGTCGATTAGTCTATTGCTTACACTCCAACATTTTGAACATTACTTACTCAATTACATGATCCGTCCTTACTTTTTTCTTTTACTGAGCATCTTTACTTCATCGGTGGGCGCCGAACCAGCTTCCCTATCTGATCTAACAAAAGACCATCCCAAAGACGTCACCCTCCTCGTGGAGAGAATTGCGATGTGTACACACTTTGCCGGTGAAGAGCCTTACGATGCCGCCCGCAGGAAAGAAATCGCCACAGCAATGAAGCAGTATCGCTGCATGCAACTGGATCAGGATGAAGCCACGCTTAGAAAGCGTTATAAGGATAATCCAGAAATATTGAATGTGCTGAAACGGGCACATGGTGGGCAATCATGATCACACTTATGCTGATTTCCACATTCCTCTCAAATAGCACGCCAGCCCATCCCTGTGCCAATCAGCGGACTACCATTGAAATCAACGATTGCGGCGCACGCATAATGAAGCAGAAAGAGAGTGAACTCGAGGCCGCGTACAAGGCACTACTTGCTCGGCTCGTTCCGGTCGAGCCAGAAGACAGAGTTGATTATCAAGCCGTGAAACAAAAGCTCGACGATGCTCAGCGGCACTGGCGCATGTTCAGAGAACACGATTGCAGCGCAAAATACGAACTGAATATTGATGGCACAATCAGAAATTCGCTCTACCTCGATTGCCTGATTGAGCATACGGAACAACGCACACGAGCATTATTGAAGTGGATGGATGATTAAGCCGTTCAAATCCCCGTCACCAATAAATCCATCGCCTTCACAATCTCCCCACGATATTCACTCATAGACCCGACCCGCTGTTTCAGGATTCTGGATTGCACCCCCGCCAGCTGCGGTGTCAGCAGTACATAATGCTGACCATCCAGCGCCACGATCGGCATAAGTGTTTTTACGCTTTTCACATCAGTCTGCCGCACCAGCGGAATCACGACCCGCGTCGCCAGACTTTCAAGTAAATCACTTTGAATATCGACCAGATAGGGGATATGGCTGCGGGTGGCGACATTGTCGTTGGTGTACACATCAAACTGCGCCATTAAAAGCTCCGCAGTCCGTCGGAAAACACGCCTTTTGCGTCGACATCCTGATTGTAGGCATCAATGGCGTCGCGGTTTTCCTCAAGCCATTGCGCGCGCTGCTTTTCACGCAGGGCAAGCACCAAGGCAGCCTCCAGCGTGGCTGACAGATTGATATTGCACTCGCGTGCCTGTTGCAAGAGATCAGCATTCACGCTGAGATTGGTGGGCCGCTTGGGGGCGTGGGTGTCGTAGATGGCGTGTTGCATGATGTGCCCCATGGTGAATGCGCATTAATTATGCGCATCCTTCCAGCAAAGTCAAGGCACCAGATGAGTGTGAAACGCGTCGAATACGCGCTCAGTGCTGTACAGGCGCAGCCAGAATATCAGCCCACTTCCCCGCCAACGCATCATCCATCGTCATAAGCGGCAATCTCAGCTCATTCTGCATCAAGCCCATCTGCGCCAGCGCGGCTTTTACGGGCGCTGGATTCGGCGCAGCAAATGCCTGACGAACGACCGGTTGCAGGCTACGGTCGAGTGCGCGGGCGGTATCGAGATCACCAGACTGGATCGCATCGAACATGCGCTGAAAGCGCGCTGGATGGAGATGCGCAGACGCGGCGATTGCGCCTGCGCCGCCCATGCAGGTGGTTTGCAGGATCAGATTGTCTTCACCTGAGAACACTTGCAGCGGGGTGTCGTTGATCAGCGCATGCAGTCGGGCCATGTCGCCGCCGCCTGCTTCCTTGATGCCGACCACTTGCGGGTGCTCGGCCAGTGTTTGGCAGGTGGCGATGTCGAGGCTGACGCCGGTGCGATAGGGGATGTGGTAGAGCACAACGGCGTGGCGGGTGGCAGCCAGCAGGGCGCGGTAATGTGCGAGGATGCCTGCCTGTGAAGGGCGGCTATAGGGCGGCGGGGCGATCAGCAAACCTGCGAGCGGATAGCGATCCAGCGAAGGCAGACGCTTCACCATGGCGGCGGTGTTGTTGTCGGTGTAACCAAAGATCACACCACAGCGTCCGGCAACAGCGTGTAAAACGGCTTCGAGCAAGGCGTCCTGCTCTGCATCGGACAGGGTAGGCGCCTCACCCGTGGTGCCGCACACGACGAGGCCACTGATGCCACCTTCGATGAGGTAGTTCACCAGTCCGGGGACGGCCGCAAAATCGATTTCGCCGTGTTTGAAAGGGGTGACCATGGCCACCCAGATACCCGGTTTGAGGTGCTGCTTTTTCATTTTTTATGATGTGTGCTGTTGGCAGGACGCATTCTGGGCACTTCCCCCGACTGCGTATAGACAGAGATTGCTTATAGTTGTTATCAGTATTCGTGATATCCGAACGCGCACCGTATCGGGCACGCACCTGCCGGCTTTGCTACACTGCCTGCTCACCACCGGAAATCGGAGTTATTCGTGTTTAGCTGGTTTGAACGTCGTGTCGAAGTCTATCCGGATCAGCCGCCGGCCCAGCCGCCAACGGGCTTTTTCCCCTTTGTGTTCAGTGCCACCAAAGGGATGCGCGGGCTGATTCTCGGCATGGTGCTGCTGACCGCCTCCATCGGCGCATTCGAAGCCCTGCTGTTCAGTATGATGGGGTCGATTGTCGACTGGCTGTCCAAGGTCGAGCCCGCCAAACTGTGGGATACCCAGAAAACCCAGCTGCTGACACTCGCATCTATTCTGCTACTGAGCCCGCTGGTGGTGGCGGTGCAAGCCATGTGCAAATATCAGGGACTGTTCGGTAATTTCCCGATGCGCCTGCGCTGGCATTTCCACCGCCACATCCTCGGCCAGAGCATGAGCTTTTTTCAGGATGAATTTGCCGGTCGCGTCGCTGCCAAAGTCATGCAAACTGCGCTTGCCGTGCGCGATACTGTCATGATCGTCGCCGATATTCTGGTCTTTGTGGTGATCTATTTTGTGACCATGGTGGCCGTCGTCGGGCACTTCGATTCGCTGTTGCTTTGGCCGTTTCTGGCCTGGCTGGCGGCTTATATGGTGACACTGCGCTTTTTTGTGCCGCGCCTGGGTCAGGCCGCCAAACAGCAAGCAGATGCGCGCAGCCTGATGACGGGCCGCGTGACTGATGCCTACACCAATATCTCCACGGTGAAGCTGTTTGGCCATGCCCACGCCGAAGCGCTCTACGCCAAAAGCGCCATGCAGGAATTCATGCAGACCGTCCATGCGCAAATGCGTCTGGTAAGCGGCTTCGAGATCGTGAACCATTTTCTGAGCATGCTGCTGATCGCGACCACGGCAGGTGCGACGCTTTGGCTGTGGACAAAAGGGCAGGTGGGCATCGGGGCTGTGGCGGCGGCAACTGCGATGGCGCTGCGCCTGAACGGGATTTCGCACTGGATCATGTGGGAAACGTCCAGCCTGTTTGAAAACATCGGTACGGTACATGATGGTATCGCTACGCTATCCAAGCCAATTGCGGTGCTGGACAAGCCTGATGCCCGCCAGTTGGCGGTTAGCCGTGGCGAGATCGAATTCCGCGATGTGACGTTTACCTATGGCGAGCGCGAGCCAGTGATTTCGCACCTACAACTGCATATCCAGCCCGGAGAAAAGGTCGGGCTGGTGGGTCGATCCGGTGCAGGTAAATCTACCCTGACCAATCTGCTGCTACGCATGTACGACCTGCAATCCGGACAGATTCTGATTGATGGTCAGAATATTGCCGATGTCACCCAGGAAAGCCTGCGCCAGCAAGTGGGCATGGTGACACAGGATACCAGCCTGCTACATCGCAGCGTGCGCGACAATCTGCGATATGGTCGCCCCGACGCGACCGAAGCCGAGATGATTCAGGCTGCACGCAGTGCCGAAGCGCTGGAATTTATCGAGACCCTGAACGATCCGAACGGACGCACCGGACTGGATGCGCATGTGGGCGAACGCGGGGTAAAACTCTCGGGTGGTCAGCGGCAACGGATTGCCATTGCCCGGGTGATGCTGAAAGACGCACCGATTCTGTTGCTGGACGAAGCCACCAGCGCACTGGATTCTGAAGTGGAAGTCGCCATCCAGAGCAGCTTGTACAGCCTGATGGAAGGCAAAACTGTAGTCGCCATCGCCCATCGCCTGTCTACCATCGCCGCGATGGACCGGCTGATTGTGATGGATCAGGGCAAGATTGTTGAATCCGGCACGCATCAGGCGCTATTGGCGCAAGGCGGGATTTATGCGCGGTTGTGGGCACATCAGAGTGGCGGATTTTTGGGAGAAAATGATTAGTTTAGGCCATTAATTTTTTGGACATTCAAGCAATAATTGTCAGATAATTATTTCTAATTATTTCAATGTGTAATTATGTATTCTGGGTCACCACCCAATTTCACCACATTTGAAATATTTAAGAAATATTTGCTGCACATTTAAATTGATTCACACAAATAAAAACCCGCCGGATAGGCGGGTTTCTCTCGAGAGGGTGGGTTACCTGATAAGGCGGCTCACCGCTTTCGCAAAATTCGTTTAGGCTGCCACAGCAAGGGCTTGGCTTTCTTCCAGCGACTGGATCATCTGTTCCGCGCTCAACGCTGGCACCACGCCAAAGTAACGCTGGAATGCGTCAAGAATCACAGGGTCGCTACTGCCTTCTGCTTCACATACGAAATAACCGCTCTTTCCACCGGGCACAGTGGAGAAATATGCAGCTTCCGCTTTCAGCGTTTCAAGCATTTGCGCCATCAACATCGGGAAATGCATATCCTTCAACGCTTCGTTGCCATGGTCTGCAGTAATACGAAAAGTCATTAAGTAGCGCATTTGAAATCCCTCAGTCATTTGGGGGTGGGGACTTCTAACCGTAGCAGACCTGTTATAAAAGCCAAAAGCACTCAGTAAAAAGATAACTGGTTATTTGTTCTATTTACAACACGATATATCGATAAAGATACAAATAATAAGCCAGACAATTCATGAACTTAGAGAATTAACTTCTAGTACTCTCTTCAGAACAGCCTTGTCTGGCGCCTGACAAACGGTCAGTTTTGCTTAATTTTTAGGCGCAATCGGACGAATGGGCACATTCACATTGCACACGCTGGTGAACTCGGGCGAATGCACGAACCATGCATTGCTGGCATGACGGCGTGCTTCGATGATGTCCTTGAAACTCTTGCTCTCGGTACGCATTACCTCCAGCACCGGGCGATCTGATTCCGGCAGATCAGCCAGCAGTTTCACGGACTGGATGGCAATCCGCTGTTCCGGTTTCTCGTAGAAGCCCAGATTGCCCGTCCCACGCGGCAGTCCGGACAGCGCCTCCATGCCCTTCAGCACACGCCCCACCACCGTGATATTCAGGTCCAGCGAGCGAGCCGGGCCGCCGATGATCACATACAGGCCGGAACCATTGCTGCTATCGGTTTCATTGCCGCGTGCCGCACCAATCATGCCGTAGCAGTGCGTCAGCCATGCCTTGTTCTGCTTGGGATCAGCCGCCATGGGGAAGCCATCCACAAAGCCGGATTTTGGCGCCCAGCCATCGGCATCCGGAATCGGCGTGAAATTCAGACCTTTGGAGGCAATCGAAAATTCAGCAGGCAGCTTGGGCTTGGCGCTGCCCAGCGACTTCGATTTGCTCTCATCTTCATCATTCGGGTCGCCCCATTGCGTCACGTAGTTATCGTGCACACGGATAATGGCCAGATTGTCGAAATAGCCTTCGTGCGCCAGCGTGCGGATGTTGGCAGCGTGGGCAGGTGCAAAGCGGGCAGCCAGTTCCATAATCACCTGCGCGCCGTTCACATTCATGACCAAGGTATTCTGCGGATCGAGCGGACGCCATTCTTCCGGCAAGGATGCTTTGATAATGTCCGGGGCCGTTTTGACAGGCGCAGGCTTTTTGCTGGCGGCGTGTGCAGTTGTGCTCAAAGCCAGGGCAACCGCCACGGCACTCAATGTGCGAATCATGTTCTCTCCTCGTTGTATGGCATCCGGGCAGGTACACAGCCTGCCCGGATGAATGATTTAGCGTGGGCCCAGAAAATCACGCTTGCCGATTTCGACCCCTGCGTGGCGCAGAATGGCGTAGGTGGTGGTGACATGGAAATACAGATTGGGCTGCACAAAGTTCAGCACATAGGCCTGCCCCTGAAAACGTACTTCTTCGGTGCGCAGCTTCAGCAGCACTTCCTTGTCTTCCGTGCCTTCAATGCGTTCAGCCGGTATCGATTCGATGAAGTCGATGGTGCGGCGGATTCGTGCCAGCAGATCGGCAAAGGTCTGTTCGGTATCTTCGTACACCGGCACATCCATACCCGCCAGACGCGCAATACAGCCCTTCACACCGTCGGTGGCAATCTGTACCTGACGGGTCAGCGGGAACATATCCGGCGCCAGTCGCATATTCAGCAACACGGATGGATCAATCTTTTTGTGCTCGGCAAAGGTTTCACCCTTTTGCAGGATATCGGCCAGATTGGCCAGCATGCGGGTAAAGACTGGGGTGGTGATGGCGTACATAGACAGCGACATGATGCTTACCTCGTTTCACTGGGTGAATGATCAGTTTCTACGTCTGAATCGCAGCCCGACCGGGCGGAAATGGCCCGAGCCACCCACCAGCGCATGACAGGCAGGAGCCAGGCAGGCGTCTTGGGCCAGTAGCGTGGCGTATCATACAGCAGGCCGCAGTGATAGCGGGAAGCATCCCAGATGAGTGCCGGGCAGGGGCCGGTCCTGACTTTGAATCTGCGCATCGCCACCGGACAGGGCTCCGCCGCACAGCATACGCCGCAGCCATTGCAGGGGGCACCAAACGCCGGCTTTAACGGCGCATCACGGTGGAGGTGGATAATTTGGTGAGGCATGGGCCGTATCAGTCGATCCGCACCACATCACCATTTCGGGGCGTCGCATGCTCGTGATACAGGTCTTCCAGATACTGACCCAACTCGTCTGCTTCGATGAAATCCGGAATGATGATATCCGCCGGCCGGCGCGTACCATCCGCGCCTTCAAAGGCGACCTGCCAGCCAGCCTCCGTCGCAGTGATCACCAAAATGCGGCCATAGACGTTGTATTTGATGGTTTGCATGGGTTGTCCTGATTAACACATGCCCATTTGCATACCGGGCATAAACTCGTACAACAGAAATGTCAGACCATCCAGCACACAGGTCAATGCGGTACCGAGTACCGTCACACTCAGCCAAAGCTGCCTTCGCTTATGCAATCCAAAACACCCAGCGAGCAACACCAACCAGACTAGCATTCTGGCGACAACCATCTCAGCGTACAGAACATATCCTGAAACTTCAGGTGAATCTAGGTAGATTGATGCTACTAGTAAGGACGTTCCGAGCAGAAATCCAATCACTGTCTTGATCAGTGCAAACCGCAGTGGCGAAAATCGCTTCTCAACACGCTTGTTGATCCAATCCGCAAACAGGTAATAACCGCCCACTTTCACAGCAGTGAGCGTGATGGCCGCTAATGGTCCGGGCACCATGGGCATGGATGGCTTCCCCCTATATTTTTTGCCAGCATACCATGCAAAAAGCCCCGACTTGTCGGGGCTTTTCAAATGCTTCAGCAGTGAAGCTTACTGCTTGCGCAGCACCACGCTGCCCACCGAGTATCCCGCGCCGAAGCTGGAGATCACCCCCAGATCGCCAGACTTCAGATCATCGCGATGCAGATGGAAGGCAATGATGGAACCCGCAGATGAGGTATTGGCGTATTGATCGAGAATCACCGGGGCTTCATCGGCCGACGGATCGCGGTCCAGCAGCTTGCGGGCGATCAGCTGGTTCATGCTCAGATTGGCCTGATGCAGCCAGAACCGGCGCACATCGGTCGGCACTTCGCCCAGGGTGGTCAGATGCGAGGCGATATGCTCGGCCACCATCGGACACACTTCCTTGAACACCTTGCGGCCTTCCTGCACGAACAGCTTGTCGCGCAGATCGCCCCACTTGTCTTCGCAGCGATTCAGGAAACCGGCGTTGTTGCGGATGTTGTTGGAGAACAGGGTCGCCAGACGGGTGCCGAGGATCTCGAAGCTGCCGGCTGGGGCGGTATCTGCACGCTCAACAATCACAGCAGTCGCCACATCACCAAAAATAAAATGGCAATCGCGATCACGCCATTCCAGATGAGCGGAACAGATTTCCGGATTCACCATCAGCACGGCGCGGGCCGAACCGGTCTTGACTGCATTGGCGGCTTGTTCGATCCCGAAGGTCGCGGACGAACAGGCGACATTCATATCAAACGCCCAGCCTTGAATACCCAGTGCGTTCTGCACTTCCACGGCCATAGCCGGGTAGGCGCGCTGCATATTGCTGGCGGCACAGATCACGCCATCAATATCAGCAGCGGTACGGCCCGAACGCTCCAGTGCCTGACGGGCAGCGGCGACGGCCATCTCGGCCATCACCGACAGCTGATCATTGGCACGCGGGGCAATACGCGGGTACATGCGGGTGGTATCGAGCACGCCTTCACGGTCGACCACGTGGCGTTGCTTGATGCCGGATGCCTTTTCGATGAACTCGACCGACGACGGCTGCAGCGCAACCAGTTCGCCCGCAGCAATCGCATCGGCGTGCTGGGCGTTGTACTGTTCGACGTAGGCGTTGAAACTTTCCACCAGATCGGCATTGGTAATGACGTTTGGCGGGGTAAACAATCCGGTACCGGATATCGCGACTGTATGCATGGGTATTCGAGCAAGCGCTTAAAAGCTAATCGTATGAGTGTATCAGAAGCGGGGCACTTCATGCGCCCCGACTGTCACTCTCCTGTGTTCCACGTGGAACGTAATGCTTAAATATTCCCTAAGAATAGCTTCCGCATCACCAGTTGCTTCAGGCCATGCGCTTCGTCCAATCCGAGGCGAGCCAACCATCCGGGCGGTGCTTCGCGCTCGCTGAACAAGCCCTTCAACGCCAGTCGCACCAGCTCCAGCGGATGCTCGCCTGCGTGCTTCAGTTTTTGCAACACACCAATCATCGCCAGTTCGTCGGCAGTGAAATCCGTACCAAACGGGAAAGCCGGGAAAATCTCACGAGTGTCGATACCTTCCAGCCGCTCCTTCAGCCCTTCCGGCGTATTGTGTCGCCAGGCATCGGGCAGATGCCAGTCGTGCTCCAGCTTGCCATTCTGCTTGGCTGCCGCCATCAGTTCCGGCTGAAAGCGTGAATCGGCAATTTTGAGCAGGCGCTTCACCACTTCATGATCCGGCTGGCCGCGCAGATCCGCCACACCATATTCCGTGACCACAATATCACGCAAATGCCGTGGAATGGTGGCATGGCCATAGTGCCACACGATATTCGATTTCACCTCGCCATGATGATCCTTGGTGGCGCGCAGCAACAGAATCGAACGGGCACCGGGCAAGGCATGGCCCATCGCCACAAAGTTATACTGCCCACCCACACCAGACACCACTCGACCATCTTCCAGTCCATCAGACACCGCAGCGCCCAGCAGCGTCACCATCATGGTGGTATTGATCAGGCGGGCATCGCGCCGTTGCGCCATGATCAGCTTGGGATCATGGAAGATCTCATTGATAAAGCCGATTTCGGTCATATCAATGCCGGCCAGCTTCTCGGCAGGCATCTCGCGCAAAGCCTGATAAAAATCACGCGGCCCCAGGAAGAAGCCGCCATGCATATACACAGCACCACGCAGCTGATCACCCAGCATGCTTTCTGCAATGTTATGCCGTACTTCCGGACGATCAACATGCAGTGAACAAGTCCGAGCACCCCAGCGCAGCACATCACCATCGTGTGTTACACCTTCGCGCAACACCCCCAGCCGCACTAGTCGCTCGACTTCTTCCGGCAGCAGGGGCGAATGAATCGCGCCCATGACACGCAGCTTTTCCAGCGTATGAATCGTGACGGCCTCAGTGATCTCACCCTGATTCAGCAGGGTCTGGATCGCCAGATCCGGATACACATTGCGGCGAATCACACCGGCCTGAATCAGCTTGATAAAGCCGTTTACGAGCATTTCCGAGCAACCATACAGGCCCTTATCGAAGCGGGCCACTTCGCGTTCGCGTACATCCACGCCCAGCGCACCCAGCACGCTCCGATAAGCCGCATTATCCTGATCACGTACCAGCAGCATCTTTGCAATGGCATCACCCAGCGAACCAATCCCGATCTGCAGGGTGCCGCCATCTTTGACCAGTGAGCTGGCGTGCAGGCCGATCAGATAATCCGGCAGGCTGACCTTCATATTCGGCGGCGCAAAAATATCGTGCGTACCCGCCGGATCGGTGACTAGCAGGTCAAAACGATTCGCTTCGATCACTGCACCATTCGGCATGAACGGCATCTTGTGATTCGCCACTGCCACCGTGATATAGCGATGATTCGGCATGGCCGCCAGCCGATCCAGGGCTTCGCGCGTTAGCTCCGGATTGCTGGACATAGATACTTCAAGTGTATCGCCTTCGCCACGGGTGGCCACGGCCTGCACCAGCAGATTGACGCCATGCGACATCATGTCGCGGGCGGCAAAGGTGTAATTGGTGCAGATATGCTGTTGCTGGGCGATAGGGGTATGTAGATAAGCGCCGGTTTTAAGGAAAAACTCCAGCACTTCCACATTGTCCGGTAGCACACCATCCAGCGCATCGCGGGCATACTCGAGATCGGGATAGTCGCCAAATACACGCTCGACAAAGGGTTCGAGGAAGTGTTGCTCGATCTCACTTTTCCCGGCAGGTTTCACCAGTGACAAGGCGGTGATGATCTTGAGCCGGCGATGCGGTGCCGCCTTGAAACGACGGTACAGCGCATTCACAAAAGGATTGGACTTGCCGATACCGAGTGGCAGGCCCAGTACAATATCTCCGGGCAGCGCATCGAGTACTTCGTCGACGGCGGCCTCGATCGAGTCGATCAGCCTGGCCATGATGTCTCCTTGGATTTTTGTACGTTCAGACTAGCGCAGGACGCGCGCGAAAGATTTGTGCCTGATCAATTTCGGCACCGGACTGTCGTATCTGTGACGAACGGCCAGTTGTTTCCGGCCACCACCTGCTGCATCAGCCGGGTTTCACCACCGAGAATGGCATCGAGAAACGGACCCGCACCCTGCATAGCGGCAAAGGTCTGAAAGCCGCGTTCCAGAAAAGCGTGCAGCGTGGAAAATCCTGCCAAACGCGCAGGCAGCCGCATCGCCGATAACACCCGCCCGATGGCAGGATGCTGCGAGAGGGAATCCAGCGTCTGACCAATCGCCCCGACCAGTGCGATCTGCTGTGCACGATCTTCGAATCGCCCGACCGTGCGATAGGCCTCACACCAGCGCGTACCATCGAATCGCGTCTCGCCATCCAGATGCGGGCCGAGACTATCCACCATGTCCAGATCGAGCGACTCGGATAGCGCATCCAGCTCCAGCGCTTCGGCCAGTACATTCAGCGCGCGATCTGGCAGCAGGCGCACCATGGCAGGCAGGACGCGCTCGACATCGGCATCGCGCTGACGGGCGTCTTTCGGGCCATAGAGCTCTTCCAGAAAAAATCGCGCCGCCGGACCATAGCGCTCGCTGGCCACCAAATCGACATGATCTGCCACCAGCCGTTCGCATTGCCACAGCCGCAGTCGTTCACGACGCGCCCAGCGCAGCGGATCAGCCGATGCAGCCGTGCGCAGCGCAACCGCCTTGAGCAAGGCGGTCCGCACACGCGAGCCCGGATCAGCGCCCGCGTCCAGCATCAGAAATGAATCCCCTGCATCAGGGTCGACAGAGCGATCTGGTCGGCTGTCGGTGCCGGATGCGGTGCATTGGGATCACGATGCTTGGCGGCATCGGAATCCGGGAACATGCGGAAGGACGTATTCATGATGATCTGCGCCACACGCGGCATGAAGGCATGAACCACCGCGCCAAAGATGCCCAGACGCGTCGCAATCCGTACCGGACGATACACGACGGCTTCGGCAATCATGTCGGCGGCGTCTTCCGGGGTCAGGGTCGGCACGTTGTTGTACAGCTTGGTCGGGGCAATCATCGGGGTTTTCACCAGCGGCATATTGATGGTGGTGAACTCGATATGGCGATCGCAGAACTCAGCGGCAGCACAGCGTGTCCACGCATCCATCGCGGCTTTTGAGGCCACATAGGCCGAGAAACGCGGTGCATTGGTTAGCACACCAATTGAACTGATATTGATGATATGACCACGCTTGCGCTCGATCATGCCCGGCAACACGCCCATGGTCAGGCGCAGCGAACCGAAGTAGTTCAACTGCATGGTCCGCTCGAAATCATGGAAGCGGTCGAAGCTGGCCTCAATGGCGCGGCGGATGGAACGGCCGGCATTATTGATCAGCACATCCACGCCACCGTGATCGGCATTCACCTGTTCCACAAAGCGGGCGCAATCATCTGCGTTGCTCAGGTCGCCCTGATAGCAATGCAGGGTCAGTCCCAGCTCGGCCAGTTCTGCACGGGCCAATTCCAGCTTTTCCGCATCGCGCGCAATGGTGACCACGGTGGCACCTGCTGTCAGCAAGCGGATGGCCGCAGCTTTACCGATGCCGCTACTGGCGCCAGTAATGGCCACGACTTTGCCTTTCAGCGTGCCTTCGAGGCTGCGATCCAGATGCAGGGCCGGATCAAGGTTCCGCTCCCAGTAATCCCACAAACGCCACGCGTAATCTTCTAGACGCGGCACGCTGATGCCCGAACCCTTGAGGACACGCATCGTTTCGCGGTTGTCATAGCGGGTGGGGTAGGTGAGGAAACCGAAAATGTCGGCAGGCAGGCCCAGATCACGCAGGATGGCATCACGGATACGGCGGATCGGCGTAATCGCCAGCATGCCGGATTTGATCGAGCGCGGAATGTACTGGAACAAGCCCGCATTGATCTTCAGAGATTGTGTGGGCGCGTGTGCGGCCTTGGCAAAAATCTGCAGCACATCGCCCACTGGCGTGCCTTGCGGATCAGTCAGGTGGAAGCACTTGCCATCTTCACCCTTGGCATGGGCAATATGATCAGTGGCGTTCACCACAAAATCGACCGGCACGATATTCAGGCGACCGCCATCCAGCCCGATCATCGGCACCCATGAAGGCAGCATGCGGCGGGTTTTCTGGATCAGCTTAAAGAAGTAGTAGGGGCCGTCGATCTTGTCCATCTCGCCGGTTTGCGAATCGCCCACCACCATGCCCGGTCGATAGATGCGCCACGGCAGAGTGCATTCCTTGCGCACCACACCTTCGGAATCATGCTTGGTGCGCAGGTAGGGATTCTCGAGGCCTGTCGCCTCGGCAAACATATCTTCGCGGAACACGCCGTTATAGAGGCCTGCTGCCGCAATCGAACTGAAGTGATGGAAGCGTTTGGCCTGTATGGATTCGGCAAAGCGGATCACATTGCGGGTGCCTTCTACATTGACGCGAATCTGGCTCTCAGCATCGGCACGTAGGTCATAGATCGCGGCCAGATGGAAGAAATGATCGATCTTGCCAACGAGAGCGGATTGTTGCGCTGCCGCAACGGCCAGCCCCTCGGCAGTCAGATCTCCCACCACCGGAATGGCGCGCTTGGCATCCACACCCCATCCCTCACGTAGCTCGGCTACATGATCCTCATCGACCTTGCGGACGAGAAAGTACACCACACTCCCGCGACGCTGCAGGAGTTTATGAATCAAGCGCTTGCCTATAAAACCTGTACCACCTGTCACAAAGTAATGCACGATCAATCCTTTATCTGTGATGCGAAACCAGTTGATTCTTGAGCCGAACTACAGGGATTTTCGAGTACTCACTCTAATTGCTTTCACTAGACTAACAAATGAAAGCAGTACAAACATTCAACCAGATCAAATCTTATTTTCACGGAGGGTCTATCATGGCCAAGAAACTGAGTTCACTGACAGAAAACCAACTGACTTCGACCATCAAGGACTCCGCCCAGCAGATTTGGCTGGCAGGTCTGGGTGCCTTTGCCAAGGCTCAGCTGGAAGGTACCAAGGTATTCGATGCACTGGTGAAGGAAGGCGAAACCATTCAGAAGAAGACCCGCAAGGTCGCTGATGAAAAAATTGCCGATGTCACCGGTAAGGCTGTGGATACCTGGGACAAGCTGGAAGGTGTATTCGAAGCACGCGTACAGCGCGCCCTGTCCAGCCTCGGCGTACCCAGCCGCAAGGACATCGATGTCCTGTCCAAGCGTGTGGCAGAACTGAGCGCACTGGTTGAGCGTCTGACCGATGCCCAGCAGGCAACCGACGTGGTGGTGAAGAAAGCCGCTGCCAAGCCTGCCGCTGCCAAGGTTGTCGCAGAGAAAGTCGTAGCAGAAAAGGCTGCACCGGTTGCCAAGAAGCCGGCAGTCAAGAAGGCCGCACCGAAGGCCGTCGAACCGGCAGCAGACGCACCCGCTCCGGCCGCCGAGGCCTGAGACCCAGCGTCTCCTGGTAGCAACGCCGGTGCCTGACACCGGCGTTGTGCTTTCGGGCACGAGGCTGTGCAGTAGTGATAAATACGGTGTGGCATCGTACCGCGCCGGAGGATGACGAAATGAGCAAGGTTGGCATTGCGCTGGCGGGCGGTGGCCCACTCGGCGGCATATATGAAATCGGCGCGCTCACCGCGCTGGAAGACGCCTTGCAAGGCTTTGACTTCACCGAAGCCGACATCTACGTGGGTGTCAGCTCGGGCGGATTTATCTCGGCGGCGCTCGCCAATGGCATCAAGCCCAGCCAGCTGGCGGCGATGCTGATTGGTCGGAGCGCCGATGATGTATTCGACCCCAATATCTTGATGCGCCCCGCGTTTAGCGAATACTGGCGGCGCGTGACCTCCATTCCCGGCCTGATGTGGGAAGCGTTTACCCACTAT
This sequence comes from Burkholderiaceae bacterium DAT-1, assembly GCA_019084025.1. Classification (NCBI taxonomy): domain Bacteria; kingdom Pseudomonadati; phylum Pseudomonadota; class Betaproteobacteria; order Burkholderiales; family Burkholderiaceae; species Burkholderiaceae bacterium DAT-1. Next base: position 454,492 of record JAHRBI010000003.1, on the reverse strand, counting down.
CTGCAAGACCCCTGGCGGCATGGTTTGTTCGAATCCATGCAGCAGCTGGGCAAAGCGATTCCCACCGGTATCTTCGACAACAAGGGCATCGACGAACTCCTGCGCGAGATGTTTACCCGGCCGGGTCGCAGCAATGATTTTCGCCAGCTAAAGCACAAGCTGTATCTGGTGGCCACTGAACTTGATAGCGGTGAGTCCATCTCCTTTGGCGAGCCGGGCTATGATCATGTGCCGATCTCGACTGCGGTACAGGCCAGTGCGGCGCTTCCGGGGCTCTTCCCGCCAGTGCAGATCGACGGGCATGATTATGTCGATGGGGCGCTGATCAAGACCCTGCACGCTTCTGTAGCGCTGAAAGAGGGCGCGAATCTGGTGCTGTGCGTGAATCCACTGGTGCCGTTTGATACCACGCTGGCACGCGAACACGGCCGCAATGTGGGCGCGCTGATGACAGGTGGCCTGCCTGTGGTGCTCTCGCAAACCTTCCGCGCCATCATCCATTCGCGCATGCAGGTGGGCATGGATCGTTACCGCCATCAGTACAAAGACGCCGACGTGCTGCTGTTCGAGCCGCGCCGTGATGATGGCGATATGTTCTTTGCCAATGTGTTCAGCTATCAGGATCGCAATCGCCTGTGCGAACATGCCTATCAGCGCACCCGGCAATCGCTGTACGAACGCCGCAAGGAACTCGCTCCCATCCTCAAGCGTCACGGCATCACACTGGACATCGATGCGCTCAAGGACCATCGCCGCACCCTGCTGAACGATATTCAGCGCGATGCCCACGAGGAATTGTCGCTTACCGCCACGGCGCTCGATAACACGCTCAATGCGCTGGAACTGTGGCTGACCCGCATGCAAGCTCAGCAGCAGGCACAACAACAAAGCAAGTCATGACCGAAAAAAAGGCCCCGCGCAAAACCCGCGAACGTATTCTGACCACGGCCTTGTCCAGCTATAACAATCTGGGCGAGGCCAATGTCAGTGTGGCGCATTTGTGCGAGACGCTGACCATCAGCCCCGGCAATCTCTACTATCACTTTGCCAGCAAGGAAGACATCACGGCAGCGCTGTTCAAGCTCTTTGAAGCCGAGATGCGCGAGCTGCTGTGGCCGCCGGACAATGTCGCCATTACCGTAGAAGACATGTGGCTGTTCCTGCATCTGATGTTCGAAACCATCAGCCGCTATCGCTTTTTGTACCGCGACATCAACGATCTGATCATGCGCAACCGCACCGTGGAAACCGGCATGCAGCGCATCCTGCAGCAAACCCAGCGTGTGTGCATCGCTCTCTGCGAAGCGCTGGCTCGCGGTGGCGATTTCACCGCCAGCGCCCCCGAAATCCGCGCACTGGCCACCAATATGACCCTGATCAGCACCTACTGGCTGTCTTTCGAGCACGCCCGCCATCCGCGCAGCGAGTCCGATATCGGCGCAGGTGTCTATCAGGTGATGTCGCTGACCACCCCCTTTTTACAGGGCGACGCCCGCCTGTTGCTGACCCGACTGTCGGAGTCCTACGTCGCCCGCTAGCTAGACCCTACGCTTCCTTCACCGGAACTGACATCAGACTAAAACGAGGATTGAGACATGAGCTGGACTGTATTTCCGTACGCCAATGATGACTTTACCTACGCTGGCACTGCGCTGAAGCAGAAGTGGGATCGCCTGCACGCGGGCGATGGCGAGCCCTATCCGAGTGAGAAGAAGGTACAGGATGCCTGGCGCGCGCATCATGCAGGCGACTTTGCCAAGGCCCGTGAACTGGGCCTGGCAGCAGGTGAGGCGGGGGCCAATGTCGCCAACAAAGCCACGATGATCTACGCCACCTATCTGGAATCCGACGAAGATCAGAAGCAGCAGCTTTTCCTCGACGTAGTAGAGCGCGCCGCAGCACGGCAGGCCAGCCATCCGGACGACGCCAACGCCTTCTATTTCCACGCCTACGCACTGGGCCGCTACAGCCAGAGCATTTCGGTAGCCAAGGCACTGGCGCAAGGACTGGGCGGCAAGATCAAGGAAAGCCTCGACAAGGCGCTTGAGCTGAATCCCGATCACGCCGATGCGCACATCGCGCTGGCGACCTGGCACGCCGAGATCATCGACAAGGTGGGTGGTCTGGTAGGCGGCTTGACCTACGGCGCCAAGAAAGATCTGGCCATCGAGCATTTCGACACCGCCCTGCGCTTGAACCCGACCTCAGCCATCACCCGTATCGAATATGCTAACGCTCAGGTGATGATGTTCGGCAAAATCCGCATGAAAGATGCACTGGCGCTCTACGCCGAGGCCAAGGACATGCCCCCGGCCGATGCCATGGAACGTCTGGATCAGCAGCTGGCAATTGAAGAACTGGCGGATTGATGATGTGGAAAGGGCGACCATGGGTCGCCCTTTTTTTACTTCTCGACCCCCGAAATAAAGCGTGTATAGGTACTCCATTTCGGATCAGGTCCAGCATGTATCTCGATCGGGAATGGGTCTTTCCCTCTAAGCGCATTGTTCAGTCGCTCGAGAAATTCCTGCTCCGATTTCGCGTAGTAAGTCCACTCTTTCAGATTGTCTCCTGTGGATACCAGCACGAGCGTAGAAAATCCGTCTTTCTCGATCACGTTTTCCAGCGCATCCTCTAGCTCATCCATCCTATTACGCTCTTGAGGAGATGGCATGCCATTCTCTCCAACGTAACGCCAAACTAGGATCACGCGATCCGGTTGTGTATCAAAACTAAAGTCCTTCTCAAATGTTTGGACATAGCGAAATATGATCGCCGTTCCATCGTGCTGATTTTTTGATACAGCAGTTGCCCATTCCTGAGCATTCACGGAGTGCGACATGATGGAGATTGAGACCATAGCGAGAATTGAACGTAGCATAGATGGAATTTATGAATTGAAAACGGGCGACCACAGGTCGCCCATATATCCTACACCGCAGTGGAGTTCAAAACTAAGGTGTTAATGCTCAAAACCTAGTTATGCCCAACATGGAACTCGCCAACTGTTTCGGAAGTAGGTAAGTCCAGTTCAGCATTCATAGCGGTAACAACGGCCTTCATCGTTTCCTCGGGAGGAATACATGAATCCTCTGCCACCGCATTTCCGATATGCCTGACTAGATCGGCCAATAGTATTCCCCACGCATTAGCCTCGCGATGTCCTGCTGCTTCGAAAAAGCCAATATTCAGCGTGCAATGCAAACCCTTTTCTGCGATCCAGGCACTTATCATCTGAACTGAATTGTCGTCTCTCTGTGCAGCAGGTGGAATCACGAGTGGCTTCATAACCAATTCCAGTTTCTTTCGATTTTCGATAGCAGCATTCTGCCGCCTACCGCTGCCACTCCGCCAACAATTTCTGTTCCAGCGAATCTGGCTGCTTCAATTGCGCCGGATGCTCCATCAGCACCAGTAGCAACAGCTTTTCGAATTCACTGGCGAAGCGGGCGATGATTTCGCTAGGCGCATCGACCAGACCCTGATCGGTAATCAGGCCGAATTGCACGTTATCGGCATAGCTGAGAATGCTGACGCCAATCCCCACATTGCCCGATTGCGGCACCCAGAAGAAGGGCTGGCGGATACGGGCACCGGCGAGCCAGAGAGACTCTTTCGGGCCCGGCACATTGGTCATCACTGCGGTGGCTTTGCTGGCCAGCATGTCCAGCACTTGCTCCTGCAGGAACTTCGGCGCCATGCCGACAGCCCCGAGGATAAACAGCGTCAGCGCGGCCTGGCAGGAATGCTTCAGCGCTTCCATGCGCTCGCCCACGGTGAACACCCGACGTAGCGGATTAGCGATGCCGATGGGCAGCTCCAGCGCCACCAGACCGAATTTATTGCCCAGCGTACCGGCATCTTCCGGACGGCGCAGATTCACTGGCACCAGCGCACGGATTTCCACATCGGTGACATCGTCGCCCTTTTCCTGCATCCAGGTACGGAACGCCCCTGCCACGCAGCTTAACAGCACATCATTCACCGACGCACCGAGCACCTTACCCACCGCCTTGACCTGCGCCAGCGGCAGCGGCTCCGACCAGGCCACGCGCTTGGAGGTCGATACCTTGCCCTTGAGACGGGTAGGGCTGTCGTTGCGCATGGCGGCCAGCTTCGCAAGCTCGGTCGCCACCGCCGTGCCGTTCTTGGCGTAGTCGAGCACCGCGCCGGGATTGGTGGCGAGGTTCATATACGAGCCCCAGAACGATGTCGACAGGCGCATCGAGCCCACCACCATCTGCGTCATCGGGCGGTAGACCATGCGCCAGAACCAGTCACCCTCGTGCACGTCTTCATCATCATGCATCTCAGATAAACTAACCGGCGCCCCCTCATTGCCTTTCCCGGCGGGTGCGCACATTTCCATGATGGCCGCGACCAGCGAAATGCCATCCCCCACCGCATGGTGGATACGCACAATCATCGCATCGCCGCCCAACGTAGTGTGTGCCACTTCGAACGACCACAGCGGCCGCGATGGATTCAGCGGTGTCGCAGCCAGATCGGCTACAAATGCTTCCAACTCGGGCCGTCCGGCAGGATCGGGCAGGGCGATGCGGTGGATATGATGGTCGATGTCAAAGTCGGGATCGTCTTCCCATTTCGGGTCGCCATCCCGATCATGGACGCGCTGACGGAAGCGGCGATGTTTGAGCAGATGCTGTTGCACCACCGTCTTCAGGCGTGCCACATCCAGCTGACCATCAAACAATAACACCCCGACAATCTGCATGAGATTTTCTGGTCTATCCATGCGCAGCCAGGCTGTATCGACATGGGACATCGCTTCTTGGTGCAGCATTCCATCCTCCGTTTGGCTCAGTCTGGCTACTGTATGCGCAAACTGTTGGGAGGATGATACCGGCGAGCGAATTGCTTCTATTGCGTTGCATCAATGAGACGTTTGTACATTGTTCCACGTGGAACAATTCATACAACGACGCGTGAAACGGTTTCACGCAGCGGCGGGCGGCTTCGGTGTGGCGTGATATTTGGGCTGGGTGAGCGCAGGATGGGCGGCTTGCGGACGGTCGAGGTAAAAGCCTTGCACCATGTCTACGCCCATCTCGACCAGCATGCGCAGTGTCTCGGCGTCCTCGACAAATTCCGCGACGGTTTCCTTGCCCATATCGCGGGCCATGCGTGCCATGCCATTCACAAAAATCTGGCTGTCTACATCGCGGGGTAGATCGCGAATAAACAAACCATCGATTTTGAGCACCTTGGCTTTGAGATGTTTCAGATAGGCAAAAGACGAGAATCCTGCACCAAAGTCATCCAGACACACCGTACAGCCAGTGGCTCGAAGGGCCTCGATAAATCGCTGTGCATCGCGCATGTCAGATACCGCAGCAGTCTCGGTCAGTTCCACCATCAGCCGCGATGGCTCGACGCCATGCGTGTGTAGCAAATCGCTAATGAAATCGGGAAAGGTTGATTCGTCAAAACTTCGACCAGAAATATTGACCGCAATCGAAGGTAAGTCTGCAGACTGCGCAAGCATCCGTACAACCGTGGCCACGACCCAGCGATCTATCTCGACAATCTTGCCGCTACGTTCGGCATGCAGGATAAACTGTCCGGGTGGAATGATGGCATCCGGATTGTCCGGATCGCGCATGCGTACCAATGCTTCCAGATGCGCCAGACTGCAATCCTCGGCGTGGTAAATGCCCTGAAAATGTAAAACCAGCCCTTCATTAGCCAGCGCCTGCTGAATTTTTTCGTTCCAGGTCAGACGATTCACTGCTTCACGGCTAGTATCTTGCTCGGGCTTATACATGCGCCAGGTCGACTTCCCAGCAGCCTTGGCCTGATACATGGCCGTATCCGCATGTGCCACCAGCTCCTCGGCTGACTCAGCATGAAAGGGATAAAGCGCAATCCCCAGACTGGACGATAACCGAAGGCTCTGCTGCCCCACCGCAAACGGAATGCTTTGCACCGCTGCCACCACGCGACCGGCCAGATACGATGCCTCCTGCTGATTGCAGCCCGGCACCAGAATGGCAAACTCGTCCCCGCCCAGCCGTGCAAATACTTCATTACGGCGCACCTGCGAAGAGATTTCTCGTGCCACCAGTTTCAGCAGCGAATCGCCCGCCCCGTGCCCGAAGGTATCGTTTACATACTTGAATTCGTCCAGATCAAAATAGAGCACTGCCAGACTTTCATTGGCCCGCTCGGCATCCACCAGCATCCTACCCAGTTGCTCCTGAAACGCATGCCGGTTGTACAGGCCAGTAAGCGCGTCACGCTCTGCCAAAAACATCATCCGCTCGTTGAGATAATGTTCCTGAGTGACATCCTCATACACCCACATATGGCCCGTCAGCGCGCCCGCTTCATCGCGCACCGGAAATAGCTGCTGATGAATGATACGCCCATCGTTCATCACCAGTCGCTCGACACCCGCAGCCTCATTGCCACGCCCCACCAGGTCGAGGTGTGCGGAGATATCGTAATTTGGCGGACGATTGAGCGAGACCTGCAATACCTGCCCGATTGGACGGCCACTGACATTCTGCGCGTCATCAATCAACCACAGCGTGTTAAATGCCGGATTATGGAACACCACATTATTGTTCAGATCGACAAACAGCACGCCAAACCGCATAGCAGACAACAGTGCCGACAGACGTGAGCGTTCGGTTTCTGCGCGTAAAACATAGGTTTGTGCCAGTGCCTGTGCCTGCTGCGCCTCAAACACAGCCTTTTTAAGCACAAGGCTATCTTCCTTCAGGCGGCTGGAATCATGAATCGATGCGCGCAGCCCTAGAAATTGTCCCTCAGCATCGAATACCGGTCGCAAGGAAAAAGTAGCCCAGAAGCTACGCCCATCACGACGATTGGCGCGGAACTCCATGTCCTGTGTTTCACGCATGCTCAATGCCTCGCGCAACCTATCCTGAACATGACTGCGTTCATCAAGCGTCGCAAGCGGTGCAGGAAAATCACGCATATCCATGCATTCATTGACCGTGTACCCAGCCAGCCGCGCAATGGATTCACTGATCCAGGCCAATCGCCCATCCGGGTTAATCCAGACTTCGACACCAAACGTATAGTCGGCAATGACCTTCAGGCGATCAGCAGCGGCCGCGACAGCCTGCCGCTCACCCCGAATACGCCCAATCAGCCGATTGATCAGATTGACCAGTGCGGCAGGCTCCCCTCGCCATTCCGCCGGCAAAAGTGGTGGCAAATCATGCACACTCGCATCTTCGGCCGCATCCATGACCTGGTGCAGCCCTCGTCCAAACCAGAATACTGATCCGATAATCATCGACAGGATCAATGCTGACACACCGACATTCAACCAGATGAGATTGGAAATGGTTTGATGGGTGAGATCCTCGATGAAATCCGTACTCACGCCAAAGCGCAGCTGGCCATAGTGAATGCCATTGCGATTAAGCTGAATCGCCATATTCAGCGTAGGCGGCAGGTGTTCGCGCATGAATGTGCCTGCCGGATCCGGAGCGGGTAGTTTGGCATCACGATCCCAGCCACGCGCACCAATCACGACTTCCCGCTCGTCAATGAGTACAAGGTAGTCAAGACTCTGCGGCTCACGAAATTCGTCAAGCAACTCAATCGCCCGACGGGTTTCCCCTGCCTCCAGCGCCTGACCAAAGGAAGCCAGCATCAGGCGACTCATATCCCCGATACGCGCCTCTGTCAGCCGCACGGCAAAGCGATCTACCGCCGTATCCATATTGGCGGACAAGATGCCCAAGCAAATGCCATGCACCAGCAAAACCAATAAGGTCAGCCGGACACGCAGCGTTTGCAAAAGAGGAATATGCATCCCGGAATCCCATCCAGACCAGCCACCAAGACTCATTCAGATGACAACAGTCACCTCTAGAAATCTAGTCAAAAAAAGTGGTCTTGGCAGGATTCCGTGGCAATCAGGCTACGAGCGGTACGCCTACAGCGTCTTAATGAATACCTTGGAGCGACGCTGATAGTTGTACAGCGCTTTGCGCTTCATCGGCAGCTCATCCACACTGGCTGGCTCGAAGCCACGCTCGAGGAACCAGTGAGCGGTACGGGTGGTGAGCACAAAGAGGCGACGAACACCTTCCTTGCGCGCCTTGCGCACCACATATTTCAATAGCTGCTCGCCACGGCCACCATCGCGGTAGTCGGGATCAATGGCCAGACAGGCCAGCTCTGCCATATCGCTGTCTTCGAAACGATGCAGCGCAACGCAGCCGACGCACTTGCGATCGTGCTCCAGTACGGCATAGCGCTCGATTTCGCGTTCAAGCAATTCGCGACCACGCTTCACCAGCACACCATCGTTTTCCAGTGGCTCGATCAAGGCCATGATGCCGCCCACATCATCAATCGTGGCCTGGCGCAGGGTTTCCAGCGGCTCACGGGAAATCATGGTGCCCATACCTTCATGCGTAAACAGCTCGGTGAGGAGGGCACCGTTTACATGACGGGAAATCAGGTGGGCACGCTTTACACCATGACGTACTGCACGGATGGCGCTGGGCAGATAGAAATCCAGATCGCGTGATGCATCAAACATCGGCGGAATACAGGCTTCAGCCTCGGCAGCCGTCAGTTCGGGCTGCAATTCACCTTCTTCATCTATCACACCGGGCTGGTCCATCAGGAAGACCAGCTTGTCGGCATTCAGCGACACGGCCACCGAAGTGGCGACATCTTCCAGTGTCAGATTGAACAGTTCGCCAGTAGGCGAGTAACCCAGCGGCGAGATCAGTACAATTTCACCTACCTCAAGCCGTGAACGAATAGCAGCCGCTGCCACTTTACGGACTTCGCCCGTATAGGCCATGTCCACACCTTCACGCACGCCCATAGGCTGGGCGACGACAAAGTTTCCACCCGCCACACGGATATCGGCATTGGCCATCGGTGAGTTCGGCAAACCCATCGACAGACAGGCTTCGATTTCGAATCGCACCTGACCAATCGCCTGCATCGCGGCATCCAGCGCCACCAGATCCGTGACACGCACGCCACGCTCAAATTGTGGTTCGACTTCCAAATCTACCAGGCGTTGATTGATTTGCGGCCGAGCACCATGCACCAGCACCAGTCGCACACCCAGACTCACCAGCGTATTCAGATCATGCGCCAGCGACATAAATCGCCCATCGCGCACCAGGTCTCCCCCAAACGCCACCACAAACGTGCGTCCACGGAAGGCATGGATATAGGGGGCAGCCTGGCGGAACCAGTAAACAAACTCGGGGGAACCGATATCGGGCATGGCAGTCGCTTCAATCAAAGTGACATCCAGCACGGCGTGCAGGATGCAATCAGGGCGGAAAAAGGCAATCTGCTGCGATTGTAGGAAAAACCGCGCACATACACTACTGGAGATATCGCAATAGGCAAAAAAAAGGCGCCCACACGGGCGCCAAGAAGCATACAGAGCTGCAAATAGTGAGCATATGCAGCTCCCTTGGCGTTGATCTTCCGGCACTCCCGAGGTTGGGGTTCAGGGGAGGGCGGGCAAGCCAAGATGCAACAAGCAAAGTGACGATACCTGTGCTGCATCGCAGGACACAGTGACACATGACGCCAAGAAATGAACAACTGTCCGGTAGTCATTATTAATCAGTTACGAGGCGGTTACACAGGCAGTAGTCATCGTGTCATTTGAGAAATAGCCATGTTGTCAGGGTCATCCCGACGCCAATCACAAAGATGCGCAAGGCCTTTTCCGGCACCCGATGCATCAGCCAGCCACCGGCCAGCCCCCCCATCACACCACCGGTGCCGAGTGCCAGCACCAGCAACCAGTCCACCAGCGGTGAGCGCGCAAAAATCAGCACCGCCGAGGCGTTCATGACCATCGCCAGAATATTTTTAGTGGCCGCAGCCTGCCGCACCTGCATCCCTGCAATGGTCAGCGCCGCCAGCATCAGAATACCGATACCACCACCGAAGTAACCGCCGTAGACGGCAATGCAGAACTGCACCACAGCAATCACCGGCGTTGAGACATGCGCTGCAGCATGAATGGATTGCTTGCGGAACGTGCCCCAGGCAAACACGGTGGTTGCGAATAGCACCAACCAGGGCACCAGACGTGCGAAAACCTGCTCTGGCGTAGAAAGCAACAGGATCGCCCCCGCCACGCCGCCAGCCAGACTGATCAGCGTCAATTGCCGCACAGACAGTCCGGCCGCACCACCAGCTAGCGAACGACCGGCCAGCGCCGAGGTGATCTGACCGGGAAAGAGCGCCACGGTTGAGGTCATATTGGCGGACAGCGGCGATAAACCTGCCATCATCAATGCAGGAAAGGTAATAAATGAACCGCCGCCCGCGAGCGTATTCTGGATGCCGGCATACACGCCAGCCAGCATCACCAGCATATAAATATGCCAACTTGTTTCAGGTAAACCCATGGTGAAGTTCCGTAAACTGCAAATGTCGAGAATAACCCGAATCAGCGGATTTCTTGGCAAAGTGTAAATTCAATGTGTCGGGGGAAACCGTCTCTGATCGTCCGAATCTCACTGTGCTATCTTCCCTGCCAGTATGCATACTGATTACTGTATTAACTAATTTCCCGCCGGAAAGCCGCTACTCATGTCGACCTCTACACCTGATACTTCCACTCGCAGCAACACCACCTGGATCATTGCCGCTTTACTGATCCTGATTGCCGGAGGTGGCTGGTGGATGAGCCACCGCGACAAGGGCGGCGATGCTGGCCCCGGCAGTGAACAGAACGGGCCCGGCGGCAAGGGTGGCAAAGGCGGCAATCGTGGCCCGCAGGCCGTTCGCGCGGCTATCGTGAAACAGGGCGACCTGCATGTGTTTCTGGATGGACTCGGTACGGTGACGCCCGTCGCCAATATGCTGGTGAAACCACGCGTGGATGGTCTGCTGCAGAAAGTGAACTTTCAGGAAGGCCAGATGGTGCGCAAGGGCGAAGTGCTGGCCGAGATCGACCCAGCGCCGTTCGAGGCGACACTCCGTCAGCAGGAAGGCCAGCTGATGCGCGATGAAGCCCTGCTCAACAATGCCAAAAATGACCTTGCGCGCTACCGTACCTTGCTGGAAGAAGCATCGATCAGCCGCCAGCAGGCCGATACCCAGGCCGCCGTCGTCGCGCAATATGAAGGTGTGGTGAAAGCAGATCGCGCCCTCGTCGACACCGCCCGCCTGCAATTGAGCTGGACCCGTGTCACCGCCCCCGCAGCCGGTCGCACCGGCCTGCGTCAGGTCGATCCGGGCAATATGGTGCGCGCCAGCGATGCAAGCGGTTTGGTGTATATCTCACAGGTTGATCCGATTTCCGTGGTGTTTACCCTGCCGGAAGCACAGATTCCCCGCGTGGCCGAATCGTTCCGCAAGGGCAATAAACTGAGCGCCGAAGCATGGGATCGTGATCGCAAGACCTTGCTGGCAGCCGGCACGCTGACAGCGGTCGATAATCAGGTCGACACCAGTACCGGCACGGTGAAACTGCGCGCCACCTTTGCCAACGACAAAGGCGTACTGTTCCCCAATCAATTTGTAAACGTAAAACTGCTGGCCGACACCCGCCAGAAAACCATCTTGATGCCGGTTGCAGCCATTCAGCGCGGCAATCAGGGCACCTTTGTCTACGTGATTGTAGCGGATAACAGTGTGTCGATTCGTCCGGTTACGCTGGGGCCGGTCGATGGCGATGTGGTTGCAGTCGAGCAGGGCGTCGCCGCCGGTGACAAGCTGGTGATCGATGGCGCCGACAAACTGCGTGAAGGCGCCAAGGTCGAAGTTGCCAGCGACAAGCCGGAGGCAGGTGCACGTAAAAAGGGCGAAGGCCGCGGTGACGGTCACGGTAAACGTTCCGACGCTGTCGCTCACTAAGCCCCGCAGGACTGCACATGAATCCGTCTCGTCTGTTTATCCTGCGACCGGTCGCCACGTCCCTGCTGATGCTGGCCATCATGCTGGTGGGGCTGGTGGCCTATCGCCTGCTGCCCATTTCAGCGCTACCACAGGTCGATTATCCCACCATTCAGGTGGTGACCCTATATCCGGGCGCTGGCCCGGAAGTCACCACGTCCAGCATCACTGCGCCGCTGGAGCGCCAGTTCGGGCAGATGCCGGGACTCACGCAGATGTCGTCCAATAGCTCGGGTGGCGCATCAGTCATTACCCTGCAGTTCGGGCTGGATATCAGCCTCGATGTAGCCGAACAGCAGGTTCAGGCGGCCATCAATGCCGCCGCCAATCTGTTGCCCAATGATCTGCCTTCGCCGCCGATCTATTCCAAAGTGAATCCGGCCGATACGCCAATCATGACGCTGGCCGTGACCTCGCGCACCCTGCCGATGACCAAGGTACAGGATCTGGTCGATACGCGACTGGCGCAGAAGGTCTCGCAGGTACCGGGCGTGGGCTTGGTGACCCTATCCGGTGGACAACGTCCGGCTGTACGCATTCAGGCCAATCCGGTGCAGCTGGCTGCACATGGGCTCAACATCGACGATGTGCGCTCGGTGATTGCTGCGGCCAATGTCAATACACCTAAAGGCAGTTTTGATGGCCCGTTACGCGCGTCCACCCTGGATGCCAATGACCAGCTCAAGAGCGCGGCCCAGTATCGCTCGCTGATTCTCGCCTACAAGAACGGTGCACCGATTCGCCTCTCGGACGTAGCCGAGATTGTGGATGGCGCTGAAAATAGCCAGCTCGCCGCCTGGAGCAATGAATCGCCCGCCATTATCGTCAACATCCAGCGTCAGCCCGGTGCCAATGTGATTGAGGTGGTGAACCGTATCCAAAAGCTGATGCCGGTGCTGACCGCCACCATGCCGGGTGCAGTGGAGATTCAGGTGCTGTCCGATCGCACCACCACCATCCGCGCCTCCATCGAAGATGTGCAATTCGAGCTGATGCTGGCCGTGGCGCTGGTGGTGATGGTGATCTTCCTGTTCCTGCGCAATGTGTCCGCCACCATTATTCCGTCGGTGGCAGTGCCGCTATCGCTGATCGGCACCTTCGCCGTGATGTATCTGGCCGGATTCTCCATCAACAATCTCACCCTGATGGCGCTGACCATCGCTACCGGCTTTGTGGTGGATGACGCGATTGTGATGATCGAGAACATCGCGCGTTACATCGAAGAAGGCGACAGTCCGCTGGAGGCTGCACTGAAGGGTTCCAAGCAGATCGGCTTCACCATCATCTCGCTGACCTTTTCGCTGATTGCAGTGCTGATTCCGCTCTTGTTCATGCCGGATGTGGTGGGTCGCCTGTTCCGCGAATTTGCCATTACGCTGGCAGTGTCGATCCTGATTTCCGCCGTGGTGTCGCTGACGCTGACGCCGATGATGTGCGCGAAGTTGCTCAAGCATGTGCCGGAAGCACAGCAAGGCCGCTTCTATCACAGTGTCGGTGCTTTCTTCGACCGCGTGATCGCTGCATATGGCCGTACCTTGCAAGTGGTCTTGCGTCATCAGCGCACCACCCTGATGGTGGCGCTTGGTACGCTGGTACTGACGGGTGTGCTGTACGTGTTTATCCCCAAAGGATTTTTTCCGGTGCAGGATACCGGGATGATTCAGGGGATTTCCGAGGCCGACCAGTCGATCTCCTTTGCCGCCATGGCCGAACGCCAGACCGCGCTGCAAAAGGTCATCCTGCAGGATCCGGCAGTGGAAAGCCTATCGTCCTTTATCGGTGTGGACGGGGTAAACAGCACGCTCAATAGCGGCCGCATCATGATCAATCTGAAGCCCTTCGAGCATCGCAGCGAGCATGCCACAGTGGTCATTCGCCGCCTGCAAACCGCGCAGGCCAGCGTGCCCGGCATCACGCTCTATATGCAGCCAGTACAGGATCTGACTATTGAAGACCGCGTCAGTCGCACCCAGTATCAGTTCACCATCCAGACTGCCAGCCCGGAAGAACTGAGCACCTGGAACGCCAAACTGCTGCAGGTGCTACGCAGCAAGCCGCAATTGGCAGACGTCGCCAGTGATCTGCAGGACAAGGGATTGCAGGCCTATGTCGATATCGACCGCGAATCGGCATCACGCCACGGAATCACTTTGGCCGCCATCGACAACGCCCTCTATTCGGCATACGGCCAGCGGCTGATTTCCACCATTTTCACGCAATCCAATCAGTATCGCGTAGTGCTGGAAACAGGCAATGACTTCAAGAATGGTCCGTCCGCCTTGAATCAGCTGTATGTGACCGGCACCGGTGGCGCGCAGGTGCCGCTGGGCAGCATCGCCCGTATTGTGGAAAAGCCTGCACAGCTGGCGATCAGCCATCAGGGACAGTTCCCTTCAGCCAACTTCTCTTTCAATCTGGCACAAGGGGTTTCACTCGGCGAAGCGGTGGCCGCCATTGAAGCCGCCGAGCAGGAAATCGGCGTGCCTGCATCTATCCAGACCACCTTTCAGGGTGCAGCATCGGCCTTCCGGGCATCACTATCGAACCAGCTGTGGCTGATTCTGGCGGCCGTGGTAACGATGTATATCGTGCTGGGCGTGCTCTATGAGAGCTATATTCATCCGGTGACGATTCTGTCGACCTTGCCATCGGCGGGTGTGGGTGCGCTGCTGGCGCTGTCGCTTGCGGGCAGCGATCTCTCGGTGATTGCAATTATCGGGATTGTGCTGCTGATCGGCATCGTAAAGAAGAACGCCATCATGATGATCGACTTTGCGCTGGAAGCCGAACGCGATCACGGCATGACGCCGGACGAGGCGATCTATCAGGCCTGCCTACTGCGCTTCCGCCCGATTCTGATGACCACGATGGCGGCCTTGCTGGGTGCGTTGCCGCTGATGCTGGGCACAGGCTCGGGCAGCGAACTTCGCCATCCGCTGGGCATCACCATGGTCGGTGGCCTGATGGTGTCGCAGGTGCTGACCCTGTACACCACGCCGGTGATTTATCTGGCCTTTGTGCGACTGGCACAGCGCCTCAAGTCCGGTCAGGCAGGTGAGGCAGCATGAGCTTTTCCACAACCTTCATCAAGCGGCCGGTCGCCACGACGCTGCTCACAGCCGGAGCAGTGCTGGCCGGCGCGCTGGCCTTCATGCTGATGCCGGTGGCGCCCCTGCCGCAGGTGGATGCACCCACGATTAATGTCAGCGCCCGATTGCCCGGTGCCTCGCCGGAGACGATGGCCACCACGGTGGCCACGCCGCTGGAGCGCTCGCTGGGCCGCATTGCCGGCATTACCGAGATGAGCTCGCAAAGCTCGCTGGGCTCAACCAATATCACCCTGCAATTCGATATCAGCCGCGACATCAATGGTGCAGCGCGCGATGTGCAATCGGCCATCAACGCCGCCCGCGCCATGTTGCCCACCGGCATGCCGAGCAATCCGAACTATCGCAAGGTAAATCCGGCTGATTCGCCCATCATGATTCTGTCGCTGACGTCGAAAACCATGACACAGGGACAGCGCTACGATGCAGCCTCCACCATTCTGGCGCAAAAGCTGGCGCAGATTGAAGGCATCGGCAGTGTGATTGTGGGCGGTAGCTCCTTGCCCGGCGTACGCGTGGAGCTCAATCCGCGCCAGCTGTCGCACTACGGCATCGGCATGGAAACCGTGCGTACAGCGATTGCCTCATTTAATGCCAATCGCCCCAAGGGATTCGTGGACGCGGATACGCATCGCTGGCAGATTCAGGCCAATGATCAGGCACGCAAGGCGGCGGACTATCTGCCGCTGATTATCAGCTATAAAAATGGCGCCGCGATCCGCCTGCAGGACGTGGCAACAGTAGAGGATTCCATCGAAGACCTGCGCAATACCGGCATGAAGGACGGCGAACCTGCGGTGCTGGTCATGATGTTCCGTCAGCCGGGCGCCAATATCATTGCCACGGTCGATCGCGTCTATGCCATGTTGCCGCAGCTGCGCGCCTCCATTCCAGCCGCCATCGACCTGAATGTACCGATGGATCGCTCGCCCACCATCCGCGCTTCGCTGCGCGATGTGGAGCGCACGCTGGTGATTTCGGTGGCACTGGTGACGCTGGTGGTGTTTCTGTTTCTACGCAATCTGCGCGCCACCGCCATTCCCACAATTGCCGTCCCCGTATCACTGGTGGCCACCTTCGGCATCATGTATCTGGCCGGATTCAGCCTGAATAATCTATCGCTGATGGCGCTGACCATCGCCACCGGCTTTGTGGTGGATGATGCCATCGTGGTGATGGAAAACATCATGCGCCATGTAGAAAGCGGCATGAAGCCGTTTCAGGCAGCGCTGCGCGGCGCACGGGAAGTCGGCTTTACCGTGCTGTCGATGAGCATTTCCCTGATCGCAGTCTTTATTCCGATCCTGGGCATGGGTGGCTTCCTCGGGCGCATGTTCCGCGAATTTGCCGTCACCCTCAGCGTGGCCATCCTGATCTCGCTGGTGGTGTCGCTGACCCTGACACCCATGATGTGCGCGCGCATGATCAAGGCCGCGCCACCCGGCGAGTCACATGGACGACTGTTCAGATGGTCGGAGCGCGGATTCGACTGGCTTTTGTCCGGCTACCAGCGCTCGCTGAGCTGGGCACTGGCGCATAGCCGCGTGATGCTGGTGATCCTCGCGGCCACCATCGGCCTGAATGTCTATCTGTACGGGCTGGTGCCGAAAGGCTTCTTCCCGACGCAGGATACCGGCCGCATTGCCGGCTTTATTCAGGCCGATCAGAGCATCAGCTTTCAGGCGATGTCGGAGAAGTTGTCTACCCTCATGCGCATTGTGAAATCTGATCCGGCCGTGGAAACGGTGGTCGGCTTCACCGGCGGCGGGCAACGCAATGGCGGGCAGATGTTTGTGTCGCTAAAGCCGATTGAAGTGCGCAAAGCGAGTGCCGAAGAGATTGTGAACCGGCTGCGCAAAAAGCTGACTCATGTCCCCGGCGCACAGCTATTCCTGCAACCGGTTCAGGATATCCGTCTGGGCGGACGCCAGTCCAATGCTGCCTACCAGTTCACGATTCAGGCCGATAGTCTGGCCGAGCTGCGCGAATGGTCGCCTAAGATTCTCAAGGCGCTGCAAGGCGTAAAACTACTGACCGATGTGAATACCGACCAGCAGGAAAAAGGTGAACAGACCACGCTGGTGGTCGACCGCGACCAGATTGGCCGCTTGGGGCTGACCATGGCGCAGATTGATGCTGTGCTCAACAATGCGTTCGGGCAGCGGCAGGTATCGACCATCTACAATCCGCTTAATCAGTACCATGTGGTCATGGAAGCCGCGCCTGCGTTCTGGCAAAGCCCGGAAGGGCTACGCGATATCACTCTGATCAATGCGGCTGGCAAGCAGATCCCGCTCTCGGCCATTGCCCGCTGGGAACCCACCAAGACGGCACTGGCGGTGAATCATCAGGGACAGTTTGCGGCTACCACCATTTCCTATGGCTTGCCACCGGGGGTGTCGATGTCACAGGCGGCAGCGGCCATCGACGAAGCCATGCGCACGCTGAATCCACCGTCTACCGTACGCGGGTCATTCCAGGGCACGGCCAAGGCGTTTCAGGATTCACTGGCCTCCATGCCTTTACTGGTGCTGGCGGCGATTGTGGCGGTGTATCTGGTACTGGGCATCCTGTACGAGAGCTATATCCACCCGATCACGATTCTGTCCACTTTACCCTCGGCAGGCGTAGGGGCAGTGGCTGCACTTATCTTGTGTGATCACGAATTCAATATCATCGCGATGATTGGCGTATTGCTGCTGATCGGCATCGTCAAGAAAAACGCCATCATGATGATCGACTTTGCGCTGGAAGCTGAACGCACCGAAGGCCTGTCGACCAGAGATGCCATCTTTAAGGCCTGCCTGCTGCGCTTTCGCCCCATCATGATGACCACACTGGCAGCCGCACTCGGCGCGGTGCCCATGGCAATCGGCACCGGCAACGGCGCCGAACTGCGCCAGCCGCTGGGTATCGCCATTGTGGGCGGCCTGATCCTCAGCCAGATCCTGACACTGTACACCACGCCTGTGGTCTACCTCTATCTAGACCGGTTCAGCCACTGGTGGCGAACCCGTATCCTCAAGCAAGCAGCTCACACAACACAGCCTGCCTTGCCAGAAAACGGACATTCTCTATGAAATCGACTGCCACCCAGCCAATCAAACTGTCTGTGATCGCGCTGTCAGTCTTGCTGGCCGCCTGTGCTGCCGGGCCAGATTACACGCGCCCGGCAATTGAGACCCCTGCGGCCTATAGCGAAGCAGGCGACTGGCTGCCCGCCAATCCATCCGACGCCGTTCCACGTGGAACATGGTGGAGTGCCTTCAACGACGCCACGCTGAATCAGCTGATGGATCAGCTCAACCAGCACAATCCATCCATCGAAGCCGCAGAAGCAGGGTACCGGCAGGCACAGGCTGCGCTGGACGGTGCCCGCGCCGCCTTCTGGCCAACCATCGGGATATCAGCAGGCGAGCAGCGCGGCAAGAGCAACCCCGCCGCCGCAGTCAGCACGACAGATAGCCTGCAACTACAGGCCAGCTGGGCACCCGATTTGTGGGGCAAGGTGCGCCGCAGCAGCGAGTCCGGTCAAGCGCTCGCCGACGCAAGTGCATCCACACTCGCCGCCACCCGACTCAGTACGCAAGCCACCCTGGCGCAAACCTATTTCAGTACCCGCGTGGCTGACAAGCAGGCTGCCCTGCTACAGGACGCCGTCAGCGAATACGAACGCGCCCTGAAGCTCACCCAGAATCAGTTCAAGGTTGGCACCGTGACCGAGGTCGATGTGCTACAGGCGCGCACCCAGCTCGACAGCACCCGTGCTGCCTTGTCCGATATCGACATCACCCGCGCCCAATTGCGCCATGCGCTGGCCGTGCTGGTCGGGAAGACACCTGCTGCATTTGCTTTGCAGGCAGGGGAACTGACCAACAGTGCAGCCATCCCCACCGTGGGCATCCCGTCCACCTTGCTGGAGCGCCGCCCTGATATCGCTGCAGCCGAACGCAAGGTCGCCAGCCTGAATGCACAAATCGGTGTTAGCAAAGCCGCCTGGTTCCCCAGCCTGACGCTGGGTGCAAGCACTGGTTATAGCGCATCCACCTTCAGCCATCTGATCAGCGCACCGAATCGCATCTGGTCATTCGGGCCGCAGCTGGCAGAGGCACTGTTTGATGGTGGCAATCGCAAGGCACAAACCGCCGCCGCACGGGCTGCCTACGACGCCGGTGTCGCCAGCTACAAATCCACCGTGCTGAATGCCTTCCGCGAAGTTGAAGATAATCTGGTGGCACTACGCAAGCTGGATGAGGAAATCCGCCAGCAGCAATCCGCCGTGGACGCCGCCCGCAAGACCGCAACCATTGTCATGAATCAGTACAAGGTTGGCACAGTCAGCTATCTCAATGTGGTTACCGCCCAGACTGCGCGACTCAGCGCCGAGCGCAGCCTGATGCAGCTTCATGGCAGGCAACTTAATGCACGGGTCGGGCTGGTGACGTCGCTGGGGGGCTAACAGCACGTACATCCGCATCCACCAGCGTCTCGATAAACGCCTTCAGATCCGCGATTTCCTGTGTATCCAACACCGGACGATCGCCCTGCTGGCGGTCAAATGGCGGAGTGTGGGTGTCGACATGTTTGCGCAGGCTGGCAGGCAGATCATTAAAGCGATCGACCTTACCCGCCTTGCGCGGATACCAGCGATCAGGGTCCGTATCGCGCGTGGCGTAAAATGCCAGTACATCATCGAGCGAATGCAACGCACCGTTATGAAAGAACACTCCGCGTGCGGCGACATTGCGCAAGGTTGGGGTTTTGAACATGCCACACAGATCGGGCCGATCCTTCACCCATTGATCCTGCCGCATCGGACCGCATAAGCCCATATCAAAGTACGCTGCGTCCTGATTGGCCGGAATGGCTGCATTGCGTGGCACACCCAGCGCATTAAAAGCGAAATTGGTGAAATCGGGATGACGTCCGCCCGGACCGGTCACAGCGGTATGGCAATCAGCGCAATTCCCCTTATTCGGGTCGAAAAACAGCTTCATGCCGCGACCTTCGGCCTCGGTCAGCACAGCAGCCTTGTTCAGTACACGATCATATTTACTGCTGTAGGGATGAAAACTCTGGTCTTCCAGCTGGAACACTTGCAGCGCATGGGTCAGCTGCGTGAATGCTGTGGCGACATCATCTAGCGATTGATCGCCATGCACCTTTTTGAACACGCCAGCGCTAGGCGAGGCACGCAGCCGTTCTATCACTGCCTCTGGCGAGGCATTGGCCATTTCCTTTGAATCAAGCAGGGGAATCGCCGCCTGATCGGCCAGCGTCGCCGCTCGTCCATCCTGCGTAAAGCCCCCGGCCGGGCCGGCATCTTCCATCTCACCGCCCTTGGGCAGATAGGCATGCAGGGAAAACAGCGGGGTGTATTGCTTGTAGCGCAGTGAAGGCACCGCACGCCCACCCATCAGATTCATCGCCTCACCACCGAGTCGGACCGACGCCCCATCCGGGGGACCATAGGCATGCGCCGGATCGTGGCAGCTTGCGCACGCCAGCTTGCCCGAGGCGGACAGCAGCGTATCGAAAAACAGGATTTTGCCCAGCTCGGCCTCGGCGCTCAGGCGAGGCTGTTCTGGTGTCACAGGCGCATCAGAACGGCCACATCCGGCCAGCAGCGCGGCAGATAGCATCCCAACCAGCGCAGTAAAAGCATACTTCATTGCAGATCCATCAATTAAAAGGCCCCGGCGCAATCCTGCACCGAGGCCGTGTACCACTCAATCCATTACATCAGAATGCAAACATTGTGGTCAGATCGCCAATGGCGCGATTCACCGGGCGATACAGATTTGTCGGCAACGCCACCGGGTTTGGCAGATTGTCGCGGCTGCGCGGTGACAGCGGCGGCAGACGCCAGTTGCGCTCGATAAACTTCAGCACAGAAGAATGATCGTGGTAGACGTGGTCCACATGACCCTTGCGGGCATATTGCGACACCACAATCATTGGAATGCGCGGACCATCGCCGAAGAAATCGATGTTCTGGATATAGCCGCTATCAAAATGGCCACCGCCTTCATCCGTGGTGATCAGCACAGCCGTATGTGCGGCCAGCTTGGGATTGGCCTGAAGCTGTTTCAGGATGCCACCGACAAACTGCTCGTATGCAGCCACAATTGAATAGCCCGGATGACCACTGTTCAGATTCTTCGGCACGACGTAGGACACTGCTGGCAGCGTCCCCTTGGCGATATCATTAGACAGGGTAGTCAGACCGGCCAGATTGGCCTTCAGGGCCGGATTGGTCATGACGTTCTTTGACGCGGTCAGCGGATCGCCCAGATTGTTGTACTGTGCAGCCTGAGCAACAGCCACCGGCACACCGAAGGCCGCAGCATCATCCGACACATCAGCGGCATCACGAGCGCCCGTGTACCACTTCCAGCTGATACCCTTGGCGGCCAGTGCTTCGGCAATGGTCGGCACGGTTTGCGGCGGATAGTTGTAGTTGTTCGGGCCAATCGGCTGCAGATTTCCGGCCATGTCGTAACCCGGATTGTAGTTGTTCACCAGATAGTACTTGTCAGGTTCACAGTTAGACGGATTGCCCTTCATGAACACGTGCTTCTGGATTTCACCCACACCCGGCTGGCTGGCGTCGGCGCATTTCACATACGAACCACCCGAGTAACCATCGCGCTTGTAGAAGTTCTGGGTACCCGGTACCGGATCAGGATTTTCGATCTGATTTTCCGGCGGCTTCGCCACTACGCCATTCTCGTTGTAGTACGGCAGATCACCTGTCGCGATCGAGAAGAAGTTCATGCCGGTCCCCCCCATCACCCACTGGTGATGGTTGTCGCTGATGGCGTATTGCTGAGCCAGCGACTTGAAGAAAGCAGCATCGCCACCGGCCATATTCACAAAGCCCATCAGCTCGCCACCCTGACCCGGATTGGACGCGGTAATGCCGACTGTATCCCCGCCCTGACCGACCGTCACCGCAGGCCAGACGAACATGTCCAGCTTGGCATTGTCACCACCTGTCTGCTGCCACATCTGGAAGAAGCGGTGCACCGGATCGCCGGTTTCGGAGGCAAATGGGGAGCCCGACACATACGGCACATACTTGCTGATCGGGAAGGGACCTGCCTGCATGGAGGTCGGGAAGCGTGGGTCGGCCACGCCACCTGCGGTACACAATACCTGCGTGCACGGCTGCACAATCCCAATCTGCAGCGGCTGCGGCAGCGTTGCGTACACAGAGCCGCGACGCGGATTGATAGTATAGGCCGAAGCGGGTACACCCTGATTCTGGGCAGCCAATGCATAGTTTGCGCCTGGCGAGCCATCTGCATTCACAATACCCTGCGACAGCAGATTATTGACAGTCTGACCCGTACCCGGCTGATAAGTACCAAATAGGCCGTCAAACGTTTGATTTTCGCCGACAATCACAATCACATTGGTGATCGGGGTCGAGGTGCCACCCGCCAGCATGGTCTGGACAGACTTCACGGCAGCAGGCGTAATCACCGAGGGATTATCCACCGCACCGGCAGCTGGCACCTTCACCACGACGCGATCTGCATCCATCCCCACCACCAGCGTACCGGCAGCCACGTTGATGCGCGACACATCGATCAGATTATCCAGTGCATCCGCGGATGGATTCGCCACCATGGAGGCGCTGATCGGATTCCCTTGTGCTGCCGGCACATTCAGACCGGTCAACAAAGGCTGCAGCGGCGTCATCACCGCGCTGGTTGCGCTGGCAATGGCTGTATCGGTGATGCCATTGGCCGACACTGCACCAGTAATGGCCTTGCCCACCACACGCTGGGTAATCAGAGAAGTCAGCGGATTCAGATTGGCGTGCAGCTGACCACTGCCATTTACCACCGACGACAGCGTGCCGGGATGACCGTCCACTTCAGTAAAGGCCGCCGTCAGCACAAACGGTGCCTGCATGCCCGACACATCCACCTTGAATGCGCCTGTCGCATCCGTTATCACAGGCTTGCTGCTGGTGCCATTGGCATCGGTGACAATAACCGATGTCCCCGCAACAGGCATGCCGCTCGACGCAATACCGGAGATCACAATGGAGCCACTCGGTGCATCGCCCGAGGAGCCGGAACAGGCCATCAAGGCCATGGCTGTAGCGCATGACAGCGCCAGAGTACGCAGTTGGATAGGCATATTCATGTCATCTTGTCTCTTGATGCGCCGCTTTTAATGAACGCGGGTCATCTTGGGGATAGGGAAGCCTACTATCCCAGCACTAGAAGAAATCTGTATGACAGTGCGACGAATAACGAGCGATTGCTTGGTAAATGTGGCGGATTTGTAACAAGCGGACTACAGAAACACGACAAGTACTATGGCGATTTAGCCTGACAGTCCGAAGAACACGCCGTCTACGCGGCAAATGCGCAAGTTGTTGCAGCCAGATCCTTTGCTTCGAACAAGGCCGAAATCACGGCTACCAGATCAGCCCCAGCCGCCCGAACCTTCGCTGAGTTCTCGGGCTGTATTCCACCAATCCCTACAATCGGACAAGCAAATTGCTTGCGCGCATGAGCCAGAATGTCGAGCGAAGCTGCGCGCGCCTGAGGTTTGGTAGCAGAAGGGAAAATGGCACCGAACGCGATATGGTCGGCACCCGCTGCCAGCGCGGACGCAGCAATCCACAAGTCGTTGTAACAGGACGCGCCCAGTAAACGATACGGCCCGATCACCGCCCGTGCAGCCGCCAGATCGCCATCGTCGCCCCCCAGATGCACGCCATCGGCATCGACTGCCAGCGCGAGATCCACATGATCATTGATGATCAACGGACAGTTGAACCGATAGCACACCGCTCGCAAGGCAGATGCCTGAAGCATCCTCAAGTCTGCATCCGCAGCCTTATTGCGATACTGCAAAACAGATGCACCATTGGCCAGCACGATTTCCACAGCCGCAAGCAGACGCACCGTATCTGTCCAGTCCGGTGTGATGGCATACAGCCCCGGTCGTAAACGGGGGCGAATGCTGCGTTCAGTCATCCTGAGCGATATCATTGCGATCATCGCTTTCGGCTGCGAGCGCTTCTTCTGCGGCTGCCTCCTGTGCCGCGCGCACAAAAAACACGCGGTCAGGAATATGTTGCCCCATGCCCGGACGGAAGCCTGTTTCCAGCGTGCGATAGGTAAAGACCTGCGCCTCATGCACTGCATCGGAAATCGGATAGCCGTGAGCAATATAGGCGGCAATCGCCGATGCCAGCGTGCAGCCAGAACCGTGATAGCTATGAGGTAACCGATCCCAGTGATCTACGCGAACGCGACCGCTGCGATTGAACAGCGCATTGCTCACCTGCTGGGTGTTTTCATGGGTACCGGTGACTAGTACATATTCCGGCCCCAGCTGACGCAGGCGCAGGGCGCATTCATCAATCGTCAGAGACTCATGCTCGTCCGGATCATCGCTGGACAGGCGGCGCGCCTCAATACTATTGGGTGTCAGCACAGTGGTGTGCGGCAGCAACAGTTCGCGCATCGCGCCGATGAGGTCATCCGTTGCAAATTCATCACCACCGCCAGTCGCCAATACCGGATCAATGATCACCGGCACATCGGGATAATCTGCAGCAATCTCGGCAATGACGGTCAGCGTCTCGACGCTACCGATCACCCCGACCTTGATCGC
The DNA here is from genome assembly GCA_019084025.1 of Burkholderiaceae bacterium DAT-1. Classification (NCBI taxonomy): domain Bacteria; kingdom Pseudomonadati; phylum Pseudomonadota; class Betaproteobacteria; order Burkholderiales; family Burkholderiaceae; species Burkholderiaceae bacterium DAT-1. The sequence goes on along the minus strand of JAHRBI010000003.1, from coordinate 429,845 downwards.
GGCTACCGGCATATCTTCGAGCACCAGCCGCGCCTGATCGGCCACCAGATCGGCATCCACCGCCGTAAACTCTGCCATGCCCGCCGTATCCTGCACGGTAATAGCAGTCACCACTGGCAGGGCATGGCAGCCCAGCACACTGAGGGTCAGAATATCGGCGGACAGTCCGGCACCACCGGAAGGATCATTGCCGGCAAACACCAGCACTATGGGAGGAACTGAATTCATGAGGCGAATACTAAGGCGGTTTGCCGTGATTGGGTTAAAATTTTAACTCATCCCACGCTAGCTGGTCTCACCATGAAGAAATACATGTGCCTGATTTGTGCCTTTGTCTACGACGAGGCCCTTGGTCGTCCAGAGGACGGCATCCCCCCCGGAACCAAATGGGAAGACGTTCCCATGAACTGGACCTGCCCGGATTGCGGGGCGCGTAAGGAAGACTTCGAGATGACCGAAATCTAATCATCGGCAGTCAGGCGCGCACGACGCGCCTTTTTTCCGCCTGCTTCACGCCACCTGATAAAACTGACAGATGACCCACGCGAAACAGCGTGCGCATCATAAGAGGGAGTTCCCCATGCTGTGGGTAAAAGCATTTCATATCATTTTCGTGATCAGCTGGATGGCGGGTCTGTTCTATCTGCCTCGCCTGTTTGTAAATCATGCCACGGCAGAGGATCAGGCTACCCGCGAGCGGCTGAAACTGATGGAGCGCAAGCTATACCGGTTTACCTTTGGTTTGGGTCTCTTGGCGATGGGGTTTGGCCTCTGGCTCATGATCGGCTGGCATTTTACGGGGGGGTGGCTGCATGCAAAGACTTCTTTGGTCATGCTGTTGCTTGCCTACCAGATGTGGTGCGGAAAATTCGTTCGTGAGTTTGCCCGCGATGAAAACACCCGCTCGCACGTGTGGTACCGCTGGTTCAACGAAATCCCGACATTGCTGATGTTCGCAATTGTGATACTGGTCGTTGTAAAACCGTTTTAATCAAAACAACAGGGCCGGCTAAAAAACGAGGGGGAGGAAACCCATGTCTGACTCAGTGTTAAGCAGCCCGATACCGCCAGAAGAGCCCCGGTTCACGCGAGCATTGCGGTTGCTTGTGCGGATCGTGCTCACCATCATTGGGATGCTTGCACTGTTGTGGGCCACCTTCAAGTGGGTGAACCGCCACGATCAGCCGCTCACTCCTGACTCACAGGCCTGGCTCACGCCCCCCGCCGCACCCGCCAGCAATGGTTTCAATGCATTTTATGCGCTCACCTTGAAAACCAATGAGTTGCAGGCAACAGGCGATCGCATTGCGGCAAAACTGATGGCACTCCCACCACTAGAACGGGATGCACGGTTTGATGCCATTTTGAAGGCCGAAGGTCAAACCATCCCGCTGTCAGAGGTCGATCAGGTTTGCAAATCCAAAACTGCAAACTGCCTCGATGATATCCGCGCGCACAACGATACATTGAATGCCAGCATGGCCGCCAATGCTGAATTACTTGATCGATATCGTCGTGTTGTCGCGACGCGAGACTCGGTGTACACGGGCAATATGGGCTTAATGAGCTTTAGCCTTGTCAATGGCCTCGTTTCACTAAACATGGCCGATGCGCTATTCAAACTGAAAGCGAAGGACTTGAGCGGACTGGATCATGTCCTGAACAGCCAGCGCTTCTGGATGCGCGCCTCGCTTGCACCCGACAGTGTGATGGCGGAAGTCATCATGCAGGCCAATCTGAAACGGCATATCAAATTCATCAATGCACTGCTGGATGAGCAGCCAGCACTGGGCCCACACGTGCGCACCATGCTGATGCCAACACTCACCGAGTGGCAGGCACAACCCGATACCGTCACCTGGACGCATATGCTGCAGGGTGAATTCCGCTTTGTCGCAAGCATGCTAGACAGCGTACGCAAGGCTCCACCGCAAACTGACGATGATTGCGATTCCGGCTCAGCCTGTGCCCGATTCGATCACTGGCTCAGCAAGCAAGCCTTGCAGCGCAATGACACGTTGAACATCATGCAGACGTATTACGCCCGAGCAGCCGCGACTGGCGCGTTTCCCAAAGAGTCGAGCTGCGATTCTGCATTCAGCCTGTATAACCCGGCCGGGCATATCATGGCCTGCCAATCGTTTGTGGATGGAGGCGATTCGGTTTACTTCAAAACTTTGCGCCCCGAAATCGCTGCACTGGCAAATCGACTTGCCCCCGCCTAAACGGCGAGGGCTGATAGATCAGTGCGCTGCCTTGGCGAGCAGCACCCTGATTTCCTCATGTGCGGTTTTGTTGTCAGGATCTTGCTTCTGATAGAGTGAGAGGGCGCGCTCAAGTGTTGCGCGGGCTCTGCTGTCATGCTTGAGCAACCAGTAACGGCCCCATGTCATCTGCAGACGTGCTTCCCAAGCGGGATCCACTTCAAAGCGGTTTAATTCTTCAATATCCAGATGCTGTAGATGTTTTGCTTGATCCGCGACCTGATTAGCACGCAATGCTAGGTCAATCGCATAGAACCGCAAATACCGTAAACGCGGCAGGCCTTCTTCACCAGATTTTGCGGCAAGAGCCAGTAATGACTGCAAGCGATGCGCCGCACCTGCTACATCACCCATAAAACCAATTGAGCGCGCCAGCGTCACCTCGGCATTGATGGTTTCATCCGCAAGCGGCCCCACCATACGACCAAAAATTTCGGCAGCCACACGCAGCTGGGCAGTTGCCTCAGTAAATTTGTCTGCCAGATAGTAAGTTTCACCCAGCGAACGTCGCGCTTGAGCCTCCCAAACCGACCCGGCCGCCTGAACATCCTTCAAACAGGTCAGCGCTTCTTCGATTTCACGAATCGCCTGCTCAAACTTATTCTGTTCGCGCAGCGTTCCAGCATACACAACCTTCAAGTTACAGTAGGTCAGATACTTCTTGCCACGCTTTTGCGCGTACTCGCTCAACAACGTTTTGTATTGCTGCGCAGCACTGTCCACATCGCCTTCGAGCTTCGTGGTTTCGGCAATCGAAGAACGCACCAACCAGATATTGCTGTCTCTGGAGATAGCATTCAGGTCATCAATTTTTTCCAACAACGGCAAGGCGCGTTGATACGCGGTCTTGGCCACACTCCAACGCGCCTCACGTTCGGCAAGCTGGGCTCGGAAGACCCAATACCGAGATGATTCCGTGACTGGCCACTTCTCGATATCACCTCCGGCATTCATCTGGTCGAGCCGCTGACTGGCTTCCTGAATACGTGACAAATTCACCAAATAGCCTACCATCGCCATCTCGATGCGGCGCTCATGCTCGAGATCTCGATTAGCCAACGAACGACTCAGCGCCAACGCTTTTTCACCCTGTGCTGCTGCTTTGTCGAGCAGATCGATATCGCTGAATGCATACGCAAGACTTTCATGCATCAGAAAGCGGATTTCCGGACTATAGCCACGCTCCGGTTTGTCGAGATTTTCGGCAGCCTTTCCCAGTGCCTCCTCGACAGTCACTTTGTAGCGGCCAGCGGTTCCCGGGTTGGCCGCATCCAGAAAATCAATCGACCAGAAAGTGTTCAGCGCCTTGAAATTTGACGACTCGCGCTCCAGCGCCGCCTGACTCTTTGCGAGCCGGTAGTACGCCACCCCGCTCGCGGTCAGCCCGGCTAGCAGGATCACCAGCGAGGCAATTTTCCACGGCCTACGTGCACGCTGCCGGCGTATTACTTCGCGCGCCTCGGCATGTGCAGTCTGTGCGGCAATCCGCTCGGACTGTTCCGTCCGCCGGGTCTCGACCGAACGCAGGCGACGCAGCACACTACCGGCATGATCCAGACGACGAGCAACATCGCCATCCGTACAATCGGCAATATCCTGCCGCAGGATGGCATCTTCAATATCCCGCTCCCAGCCCGTCACCAGCGGCTGCCCTAGTCGCCCGGACAACATCTGATACATGAGCACGCCCAGCGCATACACATCACTGCGCTCACTGGCAGGCACGCCCTGCAGGCATTCAGGCGCAAGGTAGAACATCGAACCGGATTGGGTATCCGTCATGAAATCCTGCGTCTGTCCGCCAGCGACAATCGTCAGATCAAGCGCTGCAAAGATATCCGTATCCAGCGCACGCCCGGATCCGAAATCACACAGACGGACAATCCGTTCACCGTTTTCCTCAAGCACCAGAATATTGCCTGGCTTCACGTCTCTGTGTACAACACCAACCGCATGTGCTTCGGCGACGGCTGCCACAATATCGGATAGCAATGTCAGTCGATCCGCTTCGGACAACGTATCCAGGCAGTGATCCGAATTCAGCCATTGATCCAGCGATACACCACCCCATTCGAACTGAATGTAATTCAGTTGCTCATCAAATCGCCAGTCAATGACATCCAGAAAACGCTGCGGCTCATTGGTACTTTGCTTTAATAAACGCGATAACGTGACTTCACGCTTTAATGCAGCAATCTGAATAGGATCAAATGCAAATTTGAATACCCGGTTTAATCGCGAGCTGCGATGCTGGGCCAGCCACACTTCACTCATATGGCTGCTTGATAATTTTCTTAATAGTGTGAAATGCTCATTACCCGGAACAGGAGTATTTTCGGAGAGATGCAAAAGCTGAACGGCTTGCTGCTGAACCGGAATTTTCTCGACCGGCAGCGTCAGCCGGTACCCCATGCGCGGGATGGATTCAATAAAGCCTGTCAGGCTCGGCCCGAGGGCGTTTCTCAAACGGGTAATGGCAGCTGCCAGTACATTTTCACCTACCAGGCGCCCCTGCCAGACTTCATGCTCCAGGGTTTCCCTGCTCACCAGTTCACCATGGCGGGAGAGCAGTGCGCACAACAGGCGGAGCGACTGCGGCTGCACATCAACCAGCAGCCCGTTCACTGACAGTTCTGCAGTCATTTCATCCAGACAAGCTGGGCCAAACACATATCGATAGCGTATTACGTCAGACATCATAAGACCTTATATATCAATTAAATCAATACCATAGAAATGGTTAGGAAACGGTTAGTCGTGGTGAGGGCTCGTTCGTTGCTGTGCCGCGGCACCTCCTGCAAGATGCCGTCCATCTCACCGCAACACACAGCAGTCGCACGAGATCTGGTAGCCACTGAAATAAACATTGAATGTACTTCATGCAAAACGATAGGCGTTGCCCGACCCATTTCGGCGCGCAGTGTGCATGACAAACGAATCAGATTCAAGGTTTCTTAAATGACATCTGAGTCAGAAACTTAAAGGGAATGAAATGATTACATGCCTTATTCTGGGATATCTTGTATTGGCCATCATCGCCGGCATGGTTGCTTATCACCGCGGTCATGAATTCTGGCCCTGGTTTATTTATTCGCTTGCTTTGCCAATCTGGGCGCATATTCATGCCATCACCAAGCGCGAAAATCAATCCAGGATTTTGCTTCGCCAGGTCAGATTAGGTGCGAAAAATTGCCCTCGGTGTGGCGGACTCGTCTGCATGCCGCATTGTGCGCATCATTATTCATTCAAACATTAAGTTACCCTCTTGCCAGCTCGTACCGACAGAGCCTGATTACTTCCTCCCTGTATTCAGACTCTATCTCTACGGGCTGGTCTTTTTACCCCTGTCGCTTTACCAATACCCCTTCAATTTGGGCTAGAATCGGTCATTTCCGGCACCTTTGATCGCCGGATCAACCAGATGACCACATTCAATGGCCCACGAAATCGAACGACGCTTCCACCTGAAAAATGATGCCTGGCGCGGCCGCGCCGAGGGCGAATGGCTGAAGCAGGGTTATCTGTCTGTCGAACCCGAGCGCACCGTGCGCGTTCGCATCAAGGGTGATCAGGCCTGGCTGACGCTGAAATCCAATATCAGCAATGTATCCCGTCACGAATTCGAATACGAGATTCCCCGTGCGGATGCCGACACCATCCTGTCGACCATGTGCCCCATGGTGGTCGAGAAAAAGCGCCATCGCATCCAGATCGGCCCGCATCTGTGGGAAGTAGACGAATTCTATGGTGCCAATGCCGGGCTGGTGCTGGCCGAAATCGAACTGGGCAGTGAAGACGAAGCCTATGATAGACCCGACTGGCTGGGCCACGAAGTCACCGAAGATCCGCGCTACACCAATGCCTATCTAAGCAAGCATCCATGGCCGAGCTGGGGACAGCATGGCTGAATCGCCGCTGATCAAGCGCGTGCCCGCACATGAGCGCACCGCCGCCAGCACGCATCGCCGCAACCGAACACCTGTCGCCGCAACTGCGCGTGCGGCATCCGATACCGAATTACAGCAAGGACATCCCATGAGCAAGAATGAAGCCCTGTTCCAGCGCGCCCAGCGCCATATCCCCGGCGGCGTGAATTCGCCAGTCCGTGCCTTTGGTGCAGTGGGGGGTACCCCGCGCTTTTTCGCCAAAGGGCAGGGCGCCTATGTGTGGGATGCCGATGGCAAGCAGTACACCGACTATGTGGGCAGCTGGGGTCCGCTGATTCTCGGCCATGCCCATCCGGCCGTGCTGGATGCCGTGTACAAGGCGGCTGCGGACGGCATGAGTTTTGGCGCGCCAACCGAGCGCGAAATCGATCTGGCCGACCTGCTGGTCGATATGCTGCCGTCGATGGAACAGGTGCGACTGGTGTCGAGCGGTACCGAGGCCACCATGAGCGCAATCCGGCTGGCGCGTGGCTTTACCGGCCGCGACAAGCTGATCAAGTTCGAGGGCTGCTACCACGGTCACTCGGACAGCCTCTTGGTGAAAGCCGGTTCCGGCTTGCTGACCTTCGGCAATCCGTCGAGCGCAGGCGTACCGGCGTCTGTCGCCGAACACACCATCGTGCTGACCTATAACGACGTCGCCCAGCTGGAAGAAGTGTTCGCGAATCAGGGCGACCAGATCGCCGCCATCATCGTCGAACCCTACTGCGGCAATATGAATCTGGTGCGTCCGAGCATCGAATTTGTTCGCGCCATGCGCGAACTGACGCAAAAGCATGGCGCGCTGCTGATTTACGACGAAGTGATGACCGGCTTCCGCGTGGGTCTCGGTTGTGCACAGGGTCTGCATGGCATCACCCCGGACCTGACCACGCTGGGCAAGGTGGTGGGCGGTGGCATGCCGTTGGCCGCATTCGGTGGTCGCGCCGATGTGATGGGCAAGATTGCGCCGCTGGGCCCGGTGTATCAGGCCGGTACGCTGTCGGGCAATCCGGTGGCCGTCGCTGCCGGTATCACGACCCTGAATCTGATCCGCGAGCCGGGTTTCTTCGAGACCCTGACCGCCCAAACCCGGACGCTGGCCGAAGGTCTGGCCGCCGCAGGCAAGACAGCAGGCGAAACCTTCTCCACCGACTCGGTGGGCGGCATGTTCGGTCTCTACTTCACTGCCACACCGCCCAAGCGCTATAGCGATGTGATGTCGACCGACAAGGCGCGATTCAACGCCTTCTACCACGGCATGCTGGACGAAGGCGTGTACTTTGCCCCGGCGCTGTATGAGGCGGGTTTTGTGTCAGCCGCACATACCGAAGCCGATATCCAGGCAACGATTGACGCCGCTGCCCGCGTATTTGCCCGGCTCGGCTAAGCCATGACAGACGCCCGGTCTCGCTGGGAATGGTTGCAGTGCGGTCCCTCACTGACCGCGCTGTGCGAAGCCTATCCTGACGACTGGGCGCTCATTCGCGCCGAGCTGGCCGACGTGTTTGCGCGGCGCGATCCGGCAGAACTCAAGGCGCTGGTCGAAAAGAGTAATGTCCGCAAGGTTGCTGACCCGCGTTTTCTCTCCGGCGAACGCACAGGCCGGGCGTTTGATGCGTTTGTGACCGAACAGATCCGCCAGCGCATGCGCCAGCTGGCCTTGCGCCAGTATGCATTCAGTTCCGCAACGGGCGTCTATGCCGGCAAAGCACGGTTTGGCTGGATCAATGGCCTGATCGCGCAAAAGCTGCTGTTCCGCCGCGCGCTGGAACGCAAGCCCGTCTCGCTGAGATGGTTCCGTCTGATCTGGCCGCTGCTGTGGCAAAAGCGCCTCTTGATGCCGCTGGTGGAGAAACGCGGTATCTGGTGCTTTTACTCACGCGAATTGATCGCGGAACTCGCCACCCTGATCGGCACGCGCAGCTGCCACGAAATTGCCGCAGGCGATGGCACGCTGACGCGCTTTCTCAAGGACGCGGGCATCAACATCACCGCCAGCGATGACTACAGCTGGAAGAGCGTGGTCAGCTATCCGGAATTCGTCAGTGAACTGGATGCACCGACCGCCTTGCAGCGATTCAAGCCGGAAGTGGTCATCTGCTCATGGCCACCATCGGGCAATACCTTCGAGCGCAAGGTATTTCGCAGCCAGCATGTGCAGCTCTACATCGTGATCGGCAGCGAATCGCGCTTTATTACCGGTAACTGGGACGAATATCTGGCACAAACTGCCTTCGAGATGGAAGCCCGCCCCGATCTCGGCAAGCTGGTGCTGCCACCTGAGTTACAGGCGGGCGTGTGGATTTTCAGACGCAAAACTGGATGAAAACAGTCGCTTAGATTGCCCTGACATCAATTGCTGCCTAGTATGAAATGACTTCATCCACTCAACGCAGCTGGCAGAGCATTCATGATCAAGGACGATATCGAAGCGCGAGATTTCTTCCTGCACACGCTTGAGTGGCTGGCAGCAGTGATGGATCGCTATCCCGGCTATCTGTATTTCGGGCTGGTGCTGGTCAGCTACGCCAGCGCGGACGAACTGGGCAAGCACTTCGGCGCCAAGGAAGCCGTGCGCCAGCTCGGTGAGGTGGGCGATTCGCTCAAGGATATCCTGCGCAAGACCGATTTGATCGCTCGCGACGGCACCGATTTCTGGATTCTCACCCCCTACACCCCCGCCAACGAAACCATCCGCGACAAGGTACTCAGCACGGTGCAGGCATTGCCGCACCAGGAGCTGGGAATTGTCGAGCGCGATGTATCGATCTTTGCATTGCCCATCGACCTTGGTCCCGCTTCGTTGCGCCAGAAGCCGGAAGATTTGCTGCGCTACCTGAAGGCGAACAGGCAGGCGATGGCCAGTCATTTCTTTAGATTAAGCTTGGATCAATCTACCCAACCGCCAGCATCCGTCGTCTAAACGGCCACATACACTCCTACACCACACTTCGACGCCCATCTAGGGCACAATGACTCCTTTCGTTGACTACACAACGAATCATTTTGTAAATCTATAAAATCAAATATTAAACATTGGGAGTCGAACTTGAAATTTCCTATTCTCGGCTTAGCCGTGAGCTTATTAGCCGCCTATTTGCCAAGCAATGCAGCAGGTAACCCACCCGCTCAAGACTTTTTCTCAGTCCAGCACATTGCACAAGCTACCCCGTCACCGGACGGCAATTTAGTTGCCGCATTGATCAAGAGTCCCTTGGGCAATTTATCCCTAACCATTCTGGAAGCAGCCAATCCGAACAATGTCAAAGTCATTGCCCAGATCAAGGATACGGATATCTCCAGCTTTTCATGGGTGAATAATAAGCGCCTTGTTTTTTCGCTATCTGACTCCAAAGGGGCTCACAATCATGTCACCGGCAATCTGTTTGCGGTGAATGCAGATGGATCGGAACAGCGCCAACTGATTGAAGGCAACTGGAATTATGAGCAGGAATCAACCGGCTCCCACCTCAAAAAGCGCGTTTTGCCACCGGATTATTTCTTCTATCAGAGCCTGGACGATAACAGCAACGATATCATCATCGGTAAGGCTAAATATGTCAGTGTTGACAATTCGTTCGATTCCGTTAGCTTATATCGTTTAAATACGTCGACCCTTGAGCTGAGCAATCTGCACGATGATGTGATTCCACCGCATGCCGCTGACTGGCTGCTGGATGGCCGCAATACCCCGCGCGTCGTCACATCCGTTCATGGTGGCATATACAAGCTGTATCATCGCGATACGGCGGGTGGCAAATGGAAGGTGCTGCAGGAAGTACCCCAATTTTCGCGCGATCTCATGCAGCCGAAGTTCATTGATCAGCAAGGTGATTTATATGTCACCAAGCCTAATGAAAATGGTATATCAGATTTATTCAAATATGATGTTGCCAATCAGTCACTCAGCAATGAGCCTCTCATTACCCTGAAGGACTTCAACTTTAACGGCAGCCTCAAGCATGAGACGGCGACGCATCGTTTATTGGGGTTCGAGTTCGAATCAGACGCACACAATACCATCTGGATTGATCCAGACATGAAAAAGGTGCAAGCCCGAATTGACGATATCCTGCCCAATACAAACAATGAAATTGAATGCATTCGCTGTAGTGGCGCAAAAACATTTGTGGTTGAGGCTTCATCCGATAAACAACCGACCGAATACCTGATCTACAATCGCGAAAAAGATACGATGGTCAGAATTGGTAGCTCCCGCCCCAATATTGTGCCTGCACAGATGGGTGCGCGCGATTTTGTACGCTATCCGGCGCGTGACGGTATGAGCATTCCTGCCTATGTGACGATTCCAGCGCAAACAAGTGGCCAATCCTTGCCCACCATTGTACTGGTTCATGGTGGCCCTTATGTACGGGGCGGACACTGGGCGTGGGATCGCGACGCTCAATTCCTTGCCAGCCGTGGCTATGCCGTCATTCAACCGGATTTCAGAGGCTCTACCGGTTATGGCACAAAGTTCTTCACTGCAGGCATGCATCAATGGGGCCTGACCATGCAGGACGATCTGGCCGATGCAGCGCAATGGGCGATTAAGCAGGGGATTGCTGATCCGAAGCGGATCGCCATCATGGGTGCCAGCTATGGTGGTTATGCCACGCTGATGGGTCTGATCAAACATCCGGATCTTTTCAGATGCGGGGTTGAATGGCTGGGCGTAACCGATATCAATCTGATGTTTACCGCCACGTGGAGTGATGCCTCGGTTGACTCAGTGAATCACTCCATGAAAGAGCTCATTGGTGACCCGGTCGCCGATGCCGAACAGCTCAAGGCTACCTCACCGATCAACCTGGCCGACAAACTCAAACAGCCTCTGCTCATGGCGCACGGCGCAGCTGATCGTCGCGTCCCCATCGAACATGGCACCCGCTTCTACAATGAAGTCAAAAAGCAAAACGCCAACGTCGAATGGGTGGTGTATCCCGAAGCGGGCCACGGCTGGCATCTGGAGAAAGACCGCATCGACTTCTGGACACGCGTGGACGCCTTCCTCGACAAGCACCTGAAGCAGGCAAATACACACTAAGCGCATGAACACCAAGGGCCGGTTATCCGGCCTTTTTCATGGATCCGTGTAAGATCTTCGCTTCCTCCGCCTTTGTACTGACGTATTCATTCAAACTTATGCACAATCACGCGCACTTGTCGTCTACCTCTCTTTGGCCAATTCCACTCCTTCTCCCCCTGCTCCTATCGCAACCCGGATATGCGGAAGACGTCGCCTCCGCCAAACGCGTCAGCCCCATCGAATTGACTGCGGCTCCAAGCAATTCAGATCGCACAGCACGCATCTACACCTATGAGGATCTAGCCAAATTCGGCGATGGCGACCTCATGGCGGTGCTGCGGCGCATACCGGGCGTTACGGTGGACACACGCCCCGGCGACAGTCTGGACGATCCGAAAATCAGTCTGCGCGGCATGGGGAACGGCTATACGCGAGTAACCATCGATGGACAGCCAATCAATGCACTCGGCGAGGGCGTTTCGCTCAGCCAGTTTCCGGTAGATCTGGTCGAGCGCATTGAAATGACTTTCGGCGGCGACGCACGCACAAGTGGCGAAGCCATTGCCGGTACGCTGAACATTGTGCTGCGCGAGAGCGCAAAAGCAGGGCTGCAGGTGAGTGCAGGTCTGGTGGCCAGTAAAGGTCACACCGGCAGCCGCACCAGCCTGCTTTATCACGCCGGAGCAGGTGCCTGGCAGTGGCAATTGCTGGTGTCGGGCATGCAGCTGCAAACACAGCCAGACCGTGATCTGGAAACGGTGGAAACCTTCCCTCCGACGGGCGAACGCACCCTGTATCAGCGCGAATACTGGCAGCGACATAACCACGATGATCAGCTTAGCCTGATTCCGTCATTGCAATGGCGCGATGGCTCTGATCTGCTCTCCGCCAAATGGCTGATGGAATATGGCCACCAGACGGCACCGGGTAGCCAGATCGTGACCCAGCACGAAGCGAGTTTTCCGGCGTTTTACCAGTCCGCACAGACCGCACAGTCCAACCTGTACAAGGGAAATATGCTGACTTTGCGCTGGCAACATGCACTGCAAAGTGGTGGTACCTTCATCAGCGATCTGTCACAGCGCCAGCAGCGCAGCCGGAGCGACTTTTTGTGGTTGGCGGAAACCCCCGATCACGAGGCACTCGATCCCGATGGCTCGCTGGATCATGATCACCTGAGTCAGTCTCGATTGCATGCAGGCTGGGATATCCCGCTGGGCACCGGCTGGCGCGGCCAGTGGGGGGGTGAATGGCAGCGCGAACAGATGGAAAGTGACTCACTGTCGCCGGGCGATGACGCGCCCTCATTCAGTGAAATGCGCCGTACCCAATCAGCCGCCTATGCACGCGCCGTCTGGCATCCACTGGAAGCGCTTGACCTAAGTGCCGGTCTGCGTCACGAATCGGCCCTGAATCCCGTCCCCGGACAGGATCGCCGCCATGACAGCATCTGGCTGCCATCCTTGAATGCGGTTTGGACACTGGATGAAGCGGAACAGCAGCAACTCAGCTTTAATGCCGCACGCACCTTGCGCGCGCCGCGCATGAAGGACCTGCGTCGTAATATCCGCCGCTCGGGCTACAACCAGGCCGCCATGCCAGACCAGACGGGCAATCCCTTGCTGGTGCCGGAATTATCCACAGGCATCGAACTGGGTTATCAGGTCAAAGGTACATCCGGTATCAGCTGGGGCGTGAATGCCTTTGATCGCCGGATTCAGGATGTGATTCAACCCGTACTGGCGCAGCAGGCAGACGGCCGCTGGTTGCTCAAGCCGTTCAACACGGGCAATGCACATTTCTATGGCACAGAGTGGTCCCTTAACTGGCATGGTCGCGAGAGCGCGCTCAACTGGCCCGTGTCGGCACACCTCAATTACAGCCGTTACACCTCGCGATTAAGCACGGTTGCATCGCCTTATAACAGCCTCGCCGGCCAGCCTGCAGCGGTACTGGATATCGGGGCAGATTATGCATGGACAACACTCGGGATCGAAGCAGGCGTGAACTATCACATGCAGCCCGCCTACACCCAGCGCACCAGCGACGTGCAGTCCACCTTGTACAATCATCAGGATACGCTCGATGTCTATGTCAGCTATCAGGCCAGCCGCTCGGTCAGCCTGAAACTGGCCATCGATCAGCTTCTGCAGCACGATGTCGTATCACAATCAAACATCGTGCAGAAATGGGGGGGCGTGCAAACGGTGACGATCCGCCAGCATCAGGGCAGGGTGGTGAACCTGAGTGTGGAAGCACGATTCTAGGCATTCGAATCGGTCTGATGGCATACGGAAAACGCCCGGTGGATGCCGGGCGTTTGTTCATGAACAACGGGAGGCATCAAGCGCGACGACAGGTCTCCAGCGCATAACCGCTCGGCGCTTCCATCACCATCAGATTCTTGCTCATGGGCAAGACCAGCTGGGCGCCAGCCTGATTGCCACCGACCACCAGACTCACAAAGCCATCCAGACTCAATAGCTGGCCGTTGCTGCTGTTCACGGCATTAAAGTTAAGCAATCCGCTGCCCGTCTGATTGGACAGTGTGAGTGCCGCACTGGTGGCAGACGCCGTCAGGGTGCCGAGCGTATTGCCCTGTACACCGCAGGTCCAGGTGCCATTCAGTTCGGTACCGGCCAACTTCTTGGCCGGGGCCGCCATAAAGGTTCCCACCCGCACCACGCCTTCGTTATTTTTGCCATAGCGATCCATGACAAGTGCAGGCCCACGGTCGCCCAGAACCACGGTCAGGTTACCGAAGGTATTGCCATCGGCCTGCACGGTATAGAAGGCCCCATTCTGGGCGGCGGTAAAGGTCAGCGTGTGCTTTTCCGGCAAGGTTCCGCTATCCACTACCTGACAGACATTGTCCGCTGTGGCAGCGCCGCCAATACACAGGGTGGCACCTGTACCCGCCGCGTTTACGCGCAATTGTCCAGCCATGAGTTCAGGCACCTGACCATTGGCAGCGTTGCGTGCCGCGCCGAGGAAGTCATACACCCCGGCCAGGCCTGCCGGTTTGCCCAACTGGTAGGGTGTACCGACAACCGAGGTAGCCTTGCCACCCAGCGTGACCGTGCCAAACAGGGATGAAGTCGCCTGATCAAACGTCAGCGCAATCTGACCTTGCAGGGTGTAGGTAATGGTGCCATTCGCCAGTGAACGCACCAGCGTACCGCTGACAGGCGCCAGACCGAACATCGAGTTGATCGGGGTAATCTGATAGCTACCATTGCTGGCATTGATGGCGATTTTCCAGGTATCGCCGATATCGGCGACCACGAAGAAGGTTTCCTGATTTGCAGTTGTATCAACCAGCGTCGCGCCCAGCGCGGTCAGCGTCGCCTGTGCATTGGCATCCGTCGGTACCAGCGCAGAATTGCCAGAGGGTGGCACGGGCGGGGTCGGCGGGGTGACCGGCGTGGACGAATCGGAACTACCTCCGCCACCACAGGCAGAAAGCATCAGCGCCAAACTGACGCTAGCGGAAAGAAGAATTGGCTTGTTCTTGCTGGTCATATTGCCCTCGGTCATTCGCGGAAGAGTAATGGGACGCGCCGGATATCAGAATGGATGCGCATGGTGCCGCACTGTAGATATCACCCGAGCGGTGCGGCATCACTCCAAAAGCGACAGGGGTCAACTTAAAGTTGACCCGCATCGGGACAGGCTGATCGCTGGCTCGTTACAATCGCCCCATCTTCCCGTCAGGACATCGCCTTGATCCGCATTTCATCCCGGCAACGCTGGCTATTGGGCGTGCTCATCTGCATTTCACTGTCAGCCTGTGTGTTGATCACCCAACGCATGCAGCGTGAACGGCGTATAGATGCCAATGCCCGCCTGCAAAAAGCCAGTACGGGATTAAATGCCTATCTATCGAGACGCCTGGGCCTGTTGCTGAACAGTCATTTTTTCCTGCTTAATTTTGTGCAGCCAGATGCAGGAGATGGCCTGCGCATCGATCCTCAGGCCGATGCATTGCGCATGGGCTGCCACGGGGCAATGACGCTCAACGACGGCAGTCTCGTACGGCTGGAAATTGTGTTCAATGCGCACTGGTATCGGTGTCAGGCCAATGGCGAGCCGATGCTCAGTGGCCAGACCAGCCGCTCAGACCTCGCCATACTGAAGCAGGTGCAGATGCTGGCACCAGATAGCGGCGTCCATGCCGGACCCGCGAGCGCATCCCAAAACACGGCCAGTCCACCCATTATGGAGCTACTTACCCCGGTCTCCATCAACAATCGCATCGTCGGTTTTACCCGCAGCCACATTCACCTCGGCACCCTGATATCGTCCTATCCCGATGGCCCGCCTGCGGGTGGCAGGCTCGGCTTGCGGCTGGATGGGGAGCATTCGGGCACAACTGGGTGGCTCTGGCAAAAAGGTCAATTCGCACCACAGATCGAGGCAAACAATGTCTTGTCCACCCACCTGACTCTGACCTATCCGATGCTGGATGGTCGGCCATACCCGCTCGTAATCGAATCCAGCGCCCCCTTTGTATCGGGACCGGGCAGCCGGGGCGTCTGGATAGTGGGCGGACTGCTGTTGCTGGCCAGCATCGTGAATGGACTGGTGTACCAGTTGATGCGCGCACATGCGCGGCTCGGCCAATCCCTGCAGATCCGCACCCGGCGCCTACAGCGCAGCAAGCGCACGCTGGCAGAAAAGCAGGCCGAATCCGTCCAGCTCATGCAGGCACTGACACGAGCAGGCGAAAGCGAACGGCAGCGTTTAGGCGGCGAGCTGCATGACAATACCGGCCAGCTACTGGTGGCTGCGCGCCTCTTGAGCGACCACATCGGCCACAGCTGCGCACCTGCACTGCGTCCGTTCTGTGATGAGTTGAGCGATGTACTGGGAGAGGCAGTGCGCTCGGTGCGCATCAGTGCACACCGCCTGGATCAGCCCGACGCCACTCGTGGCGGCCTGATGACCGCGTTACAGCACATGGCGCGTCAGTTTTCCCATGGTGGATGCTCGGTCGAGGTTCAAGGTGATGCCACAGGCGCACACAATGAATCCGACGCGCTGCACCTGCTGCGCATCGCGCAGGAGGCCGTCAACAACGCCATTCGTCATGGTGGCTCCACGCGCGTCGAAGTGGTTCTGGGCGGTGAATGCCTGCTGGTCATCCGCGATAATGGCGGTGGATTCAATCCACAGCAAAGCATATCCGGCATGGGCATGCGCACCCTAGCGCGTCGGGCTGGTTTGCTGCAGGCGCGTCTGGATATCCACAGCCAGCCCGGACACACCGAGATCCGGATCATCCCGGCAACTGTGCCAGCATCTGCCGCCGCCATTATTTGAAACCCATTTTGAGTCGAACGGAACCTGCCATGACGCCAACCTGCCTGATTGTGGATGACCACCCCATCGTCCGTCTGGGACTCGGGCGGATTGTCGGGCAATGCCAGCCAGACTGGCAGATTGTGGAGGCGGGCACACTGGCTGAAGCACGCGAAATGCTGGCTAAGCATCCCATCCGGCTGGTGATGCTGGATATGCGTCTGGGCAAGGAAAGCGGGCTGACGCTGCTGAAAGACATCCGCAGCCAGTGGCCTCTCCTGCCAGTGCTGGTGCTATCGATGCATGATGATCCGGCGCTCATTGATCAAGCACTCGCGGCGGGTGCACGCGGCTATCTGGTCAAGGATCTGGCGGCGAAGCAGCTGGCGGAAGCGATACAGGCCGTGCTATCAGGTCGGCGCTATGTGCCGGCACATCTGGCCGAACGCCTGTATTTCCACCATATCGAACCGGGCGGCTTTGACAGCCTCACCCCGCGCGAACGGCAGATTTTTGCCTTGCTGGCAGAAGGGCAGTGCAAAAAGAAAATGGCGCTTGCCCTCGGCATCAGCGCCAATACCGTCGAAACCCACCGCCAGCGCCTGCGTGCCAAACTGGGCGCCCGCGATAATCTGCAACTGGTGCAGATGGCGGTAAGGCGGTTTGGGCAGGCGGCTGAGCTGGCAATTTAATTAAGCGAGCGCCCCCACCAGCGCATCCACAAACAGCCCCGCCACATTGATGCCGCTCTGCGCCGTAATTTCCTGGAAGCAGGTGGGGCTGGTGACATTCACTTCGGTCAGGTTGTCGCCAATCACATCGAGCCCGACCAGCAGCAAGCCATCGGCCACCAGTGTCGGCGCCAATGTTTCAGCAATCTCACGATCCCGTACCGAGAGCGGACGCGCCACGCCGGTGCCGCCTGCAGCCAGATTGCCGCGCGTTTCGCCTTGCTGCGGGATACGCGCAAGACACCAGTCCACCGGCTTGCCACCAATCACCAGCACACGCTTGTCGCCGTCCTTGATCGCGGGCAGGTAACGCTGTGCCATCACGGTGACCGTGCCGAGGCGGGTCTGGGTTTCCAGAATCGCACCGATATTCGGATCATCCTCGCGCAGACGGAAAATGCCGCTGCCACCCATGCCATCCAGCGGTTTGACGATGATGTCGCCATGCTCCGATAAGAAACGTCGGATATCGCTTGCCTGACTACTCACCAATGTCGGCGTGGTGAACTGGGCAAAGCGCAAAATGGCGAGCTTTTCGTTATAGCTGCGCAGCGACGACGGCCGGTTGAATACGCGGGCGCCGGTGCGCTCGGCATGCTCCAGCAGATGGGTGGCATACAGATATTCGCTGTCGAACGGCGGGTCCTTGCGCATGATCACCGCATCGAAGCTGCTTAGATCGCGGGTCTGACGGCCAAGATCGGTAAACCACGCATCTGCATTGCCGGTCAGCTGGATCGCCCGGACATCCGCCAGCACGCGCCCACCCTCGATACGCATGTCACGCTGCTCGAAGGCATACAGCGTCATTCCCCGGCTCGCCGCCTCGCGCATCATGGCGAAGGTAGAGTCCTTATAAATCTTGAAGGTAGACAGCGGATCAGCAAGAAAGGCGAGTTCCATATCGGCACCAGCAGACAAATCAAAACAGCAGCGTAACTCAAACTAGTCAATCTTTCGATGGGCGGACTGTTGTAAGCATGCGGAAATTTGCAACTGGCACTATTGTCTAACGAGGATTAGAGGCAAAACCCTCAGAAAGCGCTTAGAATTCGCGCGCCCCCGGCCGCACAAGACGGCCCATCTGCGTTCTGGTCACAAGCTGGAACTGCAGCAGCCCCGAGGTTTCAGACCCGGGGCCACCACCCAAGGACTAGGAGACATCATGGGAATTACCGTTTCCCTGGAAGACAAGTACACCCTTGAATCAGGCCGTGCCTTCATGACTGGCACACAGGCACTGGTTCGCTTGCCTATCCTGCAGCATCAGCGTGATCAAAAAGCTGGCCTCAATACCGCTGGCTTCATTTCCGGCTATCGCGGTTCGCCTCTTGGCGGACTGGATCAGGAACTGTTCCGCGCCAAAAAGTATCTCGAACCCCGCAATATCGTCTTCACACCGGGTGTGAACGAAGATCTGGGTGCGACCGCCGTCTGGGGTTCGCAACAGGTTGGCCTGTTCCCCGATGCGAAGTATGAGGGCGTGTTCGCCATGTGGTACGGCAAGGGCCCGGGCGTCGATCGCTCCGGCGACGTGATCCGCCATGGCAATGCAGCCGGTTCCAGCCCCAAGGGCGGCGTGCTGCTGATTGCGGGTGATGACCACGCAGCCAAGTCGTCCACCCTGCCGCACCAGACCGACCACGCCTTTGACGCCTTCATGGTGCCGGTGCTGAATCCGGCAGGCGTGCAGGAATTCCTCGATTACGGTATCCACGGCTGGGCGCTGAGCCGCTATTCCGGCTGCTGGGTCACCCTGAAAGCCATTTCCGACACCGTCGAATCGTCGGCGATTGTGGATGTTGATCCCGATCGAGTGCAGACAATTATCCCGGACGATTTCAAGATGCCGGATGGCGGCCTGAACATTCGCTGGCCGGACCCGCCTCTGGTGATGGAAGAGCGTCTGCTGCATCACAAGCTGTATGCCGCACTGGCCTATGCCCGCGCCAACAAGCTGAACCGCATCGTGGTGGATTCGCCCAAGCCGCGTCTGGGGATCATGACCTCCGGCAAGAGCTACCTGGATGTGATGCAGGCGCTGGACAACCTCGGCATCGATGCCAAGCTGGCCGAAGAGATCGGTCTGCGTATTTTCAAGGTGGGCATGACCTGGCCGCTCGAGCCGAATGCCACCCACGCCTTCGCCGAAGGCCTGGACGAAATCCTGGTGGTAGAAGAAAAACGCCAGGTGATGGAATACCAGCTGAAAGAACAGCTGTACAACTGGAAGGAAGAAGTCCGTCCGCGCGTCATCGGCAAGTTCGATGAAAAGGGCGAATGGAGCCTGCCGGAAGGCCAGTGGCTGCTGCCCGCCGCCGGTGAACTGACGCCTGCGATGATCGCTCGTGTGATCGCCTCGCGGATTGCCCGTTTCTATACCAGCGAAGTGATCGAACAGCGCCTGAAGTTCCTGACCGAGAAAGAGCAGCAGCTGGCCAAGCCGCGCGAGCATATTCTGCGTCAGCCGTACTTCTGTTCGGGCTGCCCGCACAATACCTCCACCAAGCTGCCGGATGGTTCCTTGGCGCTGGCTGGTATTGGCTGCCACTACATGGCCATGTGGGTCACACCGGGTACCAAGATGTTCAGCCAGATGGGTGGCGAGGGCGTCACCTGGGCCGGCATCCAGCCGTTTACCAACACCAAGCACATGTTTGTGAATCTGGGTGACGGTACGTATTTCCACTCCGGTATTCTGGCGATCCGTCAGGCTGTGGCCGCCAAGCTGAATCTGACCTACAAGATTCTCTACAACGACGCGGTTGCCATGACTGGCGGCCAGAACGTCGATGGCACGCTGACTGTGCCGATGCTCACCCGCCAGCTTGAAGCCGAAGGCGTGAACAAGATCATCATCACGTCCGACGAGCCGGAAAAATACGAAGGCGTAACCGGCTTGGCTGCCGGTATCACCATTCACCATCGTTCCGAACTCGACCGCATCCAGAAGGAACTGCGCGAGATTCCGGGCGTGACCGTGCTGATCCACGACCAGACCTGTGCCGCTGAAAAGCGCCGTCGTCGCAAGCGCGGCAAGATGATTGATCCGCCCCGCCGTGTGGTGATCAATGAGCGCGTGTGTGAAGGCTGTGGCGATTGCAGCCGCAAGTCGAACTGTCTGTCGGTGATTCCGCAGGAAACCGAATACGGCCGCAAGCGCAAGATTGATCAAAGCTCCTGTAACAAGGACTTCTCCTGTGTGAACGGCTTCTGCCCGAGCTTTGTGATGCTCGAAGGCGATGTGAAGATCAAGCGTTCCAAGCAGGGCAAGGATGCCTTTGCCTCGCTGCCCAGCCTGCCTGCCCCGAGCCTGCCGGCGCTGAACGAACCGTGGAGCGTACTGGTGACAGGCGTGGGCGGTACCGGCGTGGTGACCATTGGCGGCGTGCTCGGTATGGCTGCGCGCATCGACAACATCGGCGCCACCATCCTCGACCAGACCGGTCTGGCACAAAAGGGTGGGGCCGTGACCACGCACATCCGCTTTGCGCAAACCCAGCAACAGCTGCATGCCGTGCGGATTGCCGCCGGTGACGCGAACGTGCTGCTCGGTTGCGACATGGTGGTGAGCGTGACCTATGACGTGGTAGCCAAGCTGCGCCGTGGCTTCAGCCATGCGGTGCTCAATAGCTATCAAGCCGCAACGGGCGACATCACCAAGCAGCCGGACATGAAGTTCCCGGCGCCTTCGATGATCGAAACCGTGCGCGACTGCGTAGGCGACAATCTGGATCTGGTCGATGCCACCCAGATCGCCACAGCACTCTTGGGCGACTCGATTGCCACCAATATGTTCATGCTGGGTGTCGCCTTCCAGCGCGGTCTGATCCCGGTCTCCGAGGCTTCGATCATGCGTGCCATCGAACTCAACGGTGCCGCCATCGACATGAACAAGCAGGCCTTCGTATGGGGTCGTCATGCCGTAGTTGATCGCAGCATGGTGGAAAAAGTGGCCTTCCCGAAGGTCAGCGAAGCCATCAAGCTGGCCAACCAGACACTGGACGAATTCGTTGCCCGCCGCGTGGCCGATCTGGTGCAGTATCAGGATGCAGCCTACGCCAAAAAGTACTCGGATCTGATCGAGCACGTCCGCGCTGCCGAGCGCCGCGTGTCGCCGGAATCGGAATTGCTGAGCTGGGAAGTGGCCCGCGCCTATTACAAGGTGCTGGCCTATAAGGACGAATACGAAGTCGCGCGTCTGTACACCGACGGCGAATTCCAGAAGTCCATCGCCGAGCAGTTTGACGGCGACTTCAAGCTCAACTTCCACATCGGCCCGACCTGGCTGCAATGGCTGGCCAAGCAAGGCCAGGCACGCAAGTTCAAGTTCGGCCCATGGCTGATGTCCGGCTTCAAGGTACTGGCCAAGATGAAGGGTCTGCGTGGCACCGCGCTGGATGTGTTCGCCCACTCCGAAGACCGCAAGGTGGAACGCCGCCTGATCGGTGAACTCGAACAGTGCGTTGACACCCTGCTGCAAGGGCTGAAGGCAGACAAGCTGCAAGAAGCCGCCAATGTCGTCGCACTCACCCACGGCATCCGTGGTTACGGCCATATCAAGCTGGAAACCTACGCCAAGGTCAAGCCGAAGTGGGATGATGCACTCAAGTCATACCAGAGCCCGGCTGCAGCAACTGAAAAGCCGGTGGCACATGTGTAAGGCTGTCTAGGTCTGAAATGACAAACCCCCGAGGAATCGGGGGTTTTTTCATGCGTGTCCGCTGTCAGCTTTGCCTAGTCCGCGTATTAGACTCGGATCAGCACGTATCTTTTTTACAAATTCTTAACAAATTTCACAGGTCTTGAACAGCTGTGCATACCACTTCGGCATAATCATAAATCGAATAAACAAATAACTTTTCATCACATGAACATCCCAAACAGAACCCTCCCCACCCTAATGACACTAGCCTGCCTGCAAGCCACGCTCCTACTAGGCGCCTGCGGCGGATCATCGGGGGACTCATCAGCCCCTACCCAGGCATCCCCTTCGATCAGCAACCCGATCACGGATGCGAACACCAAATACTTACTGCTCAGCGAGGTGACAAGCCTCAATTCGCTTGCAGTTGACGCTATCCGCCCGCATCGCACGGCAGAATCGAGTTATGGCGTCATCCCCAAGGATGCCCCCAGACTCAAGGGCAAAACCGTTAACATCAACGGCAACTGGTCGGGCATGCTTGCTACCGGCATGTATGCAGCACCGGGCGACGTGGTCGAGATCACCGTCCCGCCCCAGCTCGTCAATCAGGGCTATTACATCCGTTTAAGCGGCCACGTTGATGATATTCGCGACAATCGCGAATGGTTACGAATGCCTTATGGCATCCAGCGCAGCTTTGCGATTACCCAGGCGACTACCCGGGTCGCCACACCCTACGGCGGTGCGATCTACATCGATACGCTAGATGGTGCGGACTCGAAAACCATGCGTAAATTGGGTGACGTGCCGATTGTGATCAGCGGCGCCATCGAAGCGCCATACTTCGTACTGGGCAAAACCAGCAATGCCGACTGGGTAAACAAGATCCGCCAGAATCCAGCCCCGTATGCCGAGTTTGTCACTGACCATGTGGCGCTTTCTGTTCCCTCATCCATGATCCGCCTGCTAGCCGATCCGGAAGCACTGGCAAAATACTGGGATGATTATGTAGCGTTTCAAGACTGGGTAGGCGGCACCGAGGCTTACCGCACCGGACCAGATCGCATCAATTTCGATGTCCAGATCAGTATGGGTTATCTTCACTCTGGTTATCCGATTCAGGGGCCATACAATGTGGAGGCCTCCAGGAATCTGTTAAATCTGGATGTATTGCGCAAAGAAGGCGAGTGGGGCTATTTCCACGAAATGGGCCATGAAATGCAGATGCAGCCGCATCTGTGGGGTGGCTACTGTGAAGACAATGGCTTTACCTTCAAAGACAATGTCGAAGTCACCGTCAACATCTTTGCCAAAGCAGCGGCCGACAAAATGTCGCCATTTTCCAGTCCGAACGCAGGATCAGGCTATGGTTGGGCACCGTATGCCGGTCAGGTGCTGAAACGGGCAGTCACCGCGGTACAGGACAGCAGCAAGTCCACGTTTAACCAGAAGGATCAGTATCCCTTCTATTTCTCGCTGGCTGATGGATTTGGCTGGGATATCTATCGCAAGGTACTGAGTAGCTATGTAGAAGACGCGCGTGCTAATTCACCGGCCTTTCCACGTAAAGATCAGGACAAGAAGGATCAATGGCTGATCCGCTGGTCGAAGCTGTCCGGCTACAATATGGTCGAGTACATGGTAAACCGCTGGAAGCTGGAGGTGACACCCGCCGCCATCGCCACCGTCAATGCCATGGGCCTGCCTACCTGGCTGCCCGCCACATCGAGCATCGACAATTTCCGGCTGGCCGCCAATACCACCAGGCAGCTTGATCTGAAAAACAGCGGCTTTAACCTATCCGGCAAGGCCGAGTTTGTGCGCGTCACCCCGGGCAGCAACCATACCCTGACGCTCAATGCCGATGGTACCTACACCTTCACCCCCAAGCCCGGCGCACTGGGCCGCGACCAGATCAAGGTGGTGTACAAATCCGAAGCGGGCAACGAGGTCGAAACCCGGATTCAGGTAGAGATTCTGCCGGCGCAGTAGTCAGGCAAGCGCGACCAGAATGGACAAACCCCCGATGTGTCGGGGGTTTTATTTTGTGTGCTCAAACCTCAGTTGGCACAAAACGATCTCGCCATCGCGTCACAATCATCCAGACTACGCAAACCACTGCAATCTCAACCGTCCAAACCACCAGCACATCAACCAGCGCTTCCTGCCGATCCACTTCAGATGTCACAAACATATCCAGCACCCATGCCCAACCATGTGCAATGAAGGTAAAAGGCGCATCCGGCATCGCATGAATCACACGCCAGACACTGCCCTCTGCATTCAGAAAAATGGCTAGAAGCCATGAGGCCAAGAACAGCAGTGCCATTTTCAGAATGAGTTGCAATGTCACATGCTTACTCATAGATTTTTCCGCAATACAGAAATGTCGCCATTCGCTTCCACACCGATGCATCCGCCAGACCTTGCGAAGCGCCCACATGTGTAGCCTCCGCCCAAGCAATCGACCCATCAAAAAATTGGTCTAGCGTCTTGTTTTCCCACGTCTGAGGGTTGGTCTGAAAATCACAGTAAAGCACGCGAACAAAGTGCATGAATGAATCGGCATCTTCGACCTGTTCCAGCAGTTCATGCAATTCCATTGATCCTCCAAATTAATTTTCGATCACTATACCAACAAAAAAGCCGCCCCTATCGGAGACGGCTTCATCACGCAGATTACATGCATCAATTCAACGGCTGCGCCCCATTCAAGTAGTACTGCGCGGCCTTCACAAACCACCAGTGATCATCCGTCAGCGCCTGATTATTCAGGCCGATGTTGTCAGTGGAATCGCCAATGCCCGCGCCGAACATGATGGCGCGGATGCCGGCGTTTTTGGCTTCCAGCATGTGGCTGCCCCACACCACATTGCCGCCAGATGTGCTGATCTTGGCGTCACCGGCGACGTTGCTGCCGTAGTAGCTGGCGATAAAGGCGCTCTTGGCGGCAGAGAAGGTATCGCCAAAGAAATACACCGGCGAGGTATCTTCGTAGTTGCGGCTGCTGGCATTGGACAGCGTGGCCCATGCGGCGTTGGTGTACGGGTTGGTGCCCGCGCTGCCGTTCACATGGCCTACCGGCAATTGCCACAGCACTACGGGTTTCTGCAGCACGCTGTTCAGTGTGCTCACGTAGTACAGATAGTTGTTCCAGTGATCGCCATTGAACATCCATTTGCCATTGCCGGATGCGCCAGCGTCGTAGCCATATTTATCAAAGGAGATAAAGCTGGCGCCATAGCTGGTGATGCCTGCCGCGTTGTAATACGACGCAACACGCTGGGCACTGGCAGCTACAAATGGACGACCGGCGCTCCAGCCTTTTTCATTTGCATCGGTAATATGCATCAGGCCCTGCGAGGATGCGCCGGAATTGGCATCAGCCCACAGATTGATCTGCCAGCCATACCAGGCATTCTTGCTGTATTTGCTGATGATGTAGTTCACCGCCTTTACCAACCCCTCCACCGTATTGGGGAATTGCGGATCGCTGGTGCCGAGGACCCCGGACGAATAGGCTGCGCTGACTTGTGCCGCAATCTGGTTCGGCTGCTTGCCGGACTGCTGCATCATATAGCCCAGAAAATCCGGCTCGATCACATAGCCCACCGGATCATCCGGCGATTCGGCATTGGCGATATTGAGCACATTCAGCCAGTCCTTGAAATAGGCCTGCATATACGTCGTGCTCTGGATATTGGCCAGATCCACCGCGTAGTTTTCGCTCATCGCCGGGATGTTGTAGAACACGAATACCGGAATCATTCCCAGCTTGCGCGATTCGCGGATATAGCTAATCTCGCGGAAACAGGGCACAGTGGTCCAGGTACACCAGCTAGTATTGCCAGCTACCGAGGCGCCGCCGTTCAGGTAGATGTAGCGGTAATCGGCGCGGGTATTTTTGGTGCTGCTGCCGAAGGTCTGCAAGGTCGACAGGGCGCCCGCTGTATCGTCGCCCACGGTGCCAATCGACACGTAATTGGGCAGGCCGGGCAGGGTGCCGTCGGCATTCTTGACGCGAATCCCCAGCCAGCGGTTATTGCCCTTTGAATCGGTAATGCGCAATCCGGCGCGTCCGGGCGCCTTGCCGGTCACCGTCAGCGTCGTGCCCGAGATGCTGGCCGTTGCGACAGATGGATTATTGGAAGCGACGGTATAGGTCAGACCGGCTTGTCCGGCTGTGGATAAGGCTACCGAGGTATTGCCCTGCGCCACCGTCTGCTGCAAAACCTGACCCGGATTATCCCATTGCGACATGATAAGCGAGGCATTGCCCACCGTCGTGGTGCCCGGCGCACTATTGGTACACCCCGCCGCATTACACACCTGCACGTAAT
Organism: Burkholderiaceae bacterium DAT-1; assembly: GCA_019084025.1. Classification (NCBI taxonomy): domain Bacteria; kingdom Pseudomonadati; phylum Pseudomonadota; class Betaproteobacteria; order Burkholderiales; family Burkholderiaceae; species Burkholderiaceae bacterium DAT-1. The sequence goes on along the minus strand of JAHRBI010000003.1, from coordinate 403,603 downwards.
ACGTATACACCCCGAGCGGGATGTTATTGAGGTTCATGGTGACAGATTGTGCACTGGTGCCATTGGCGGTCAGCGTACCGTTCTGTACCGCTGCGCCGTTCTGGTACAGCGTCCACGAGGTGGCGTTGGTGCCGTACCAGATATTCCACGCAATAGTGAAATTATTGGTGGTGGTGCTGTTGTAGTTCTGGATCTGGATGGTGGGCGTAGCGGGTGCGCCGGCGGTCGCCGCCTGAACAGCTCCCCCCATACCCATCAATGTCAGACCCGTCATTGCGGCCAGTAAATGTCTGCTTGTGTGCTTCATGGTGTCTCCAATGGCATTGCCTGTTGTCTCTTGATCGCCAGATATGCTTCCGGTGACTCTGTATAAAACAATCAAACTGGCAATTCAATGGTATTAAATAAATAGACCACTACAACTGAGGCTTTACGGCACGCCATTCGTTGCATTTTTACAAATTGTACATCCGTATACGATCAATTCCCTGCAACCGTATGAAATCACTCGTAATATTTGACAAAGCTGTTCTGAAACATAACTACATTCCGGCCATATACATGGCCATAGTTAGTTTGATCTATCCAGAACTTACTCACAACATTAATACCACTTACAGGTTGTGAAGTCGGCGTGAACAGCCTTTGCAAGAACCCGGCAGCCCCTCGCTCGCAACAAGCATGCATACGGAGGTTTGACAATGAAAAAGCATCACATGATTGAACGCACCCGAAACGAAGCCACGCTTCGTACCGCCACCCGATTGATTACCGCATCATTGATTGCAGGTGCAGCCATGCAGGCCAGCGCAGCCGATTGCAATCCTGCATGGTCAAGCGACACTGCCTACAATGGCGGCGCAAAAGTCAGTGAAAACGGGGTCAACTACTCAGCGGCCTGGTGGACGAAAGGGGATGAGCCCGCAACCCACAGTGGCGCAGCGGGGAGTGGCCAACCCTGGGTAAACAATGGCGCGTGCTCGGCGACACCGACACCGACACCAACACCAACACCAACACCAACACCAACACCCACGCCAGGACCACGCATTGTGGGTTCCTATTTCCCGCAATGGGGTATTTATTCACAGGCTTACTACATCAAGAACATGGCCACGCCTGCGCTGGCGGGCAAACTCACCTATCTGAATTACGCGTTCAACAATATCTACAAGCAGGCGGATGGCACTTACAAATGCCAAGGTCAAATTACCCGCACCGAACCTGCCACCAACGGCACATTCGATGTGAATAACCCGGCCAACGGTACCGGCGGCGACGCGTTTGCCGACATCCAGAAGTCCTTTGACGCATCCCTATCCGTAGATGGCGTGGCAGATACCTGGAATTCGCCGGTGAAAGGCAGCTTTGGTCAGTTGATCAAGCTGAAGAAGAAATTCCCGAATCTGAAAGTGGTCATGTCACTGGGTGGCTGGTCGTGGTCGAAGTATTTCTCGGCGGCTGCCGCCACTGATGCCGGACGCAAGGCGCTCGTCTCGTCCTGTGTGGATATCTACATCAATGGCAATTATCCGGTGGATACTGGCTCGAATACCGGAGGTAAGGGTGTGCTGAAGGGCCTCTTCGACGGGATCGACATCGACTGGGAATACCCGGGCATGCAGGCCATTGGTTACAACACCTTTGATGCCGTAAATGACAAGCACAACTTCACACTGCTGATGCAGGAATTCCGTACCCAGCTGGATGCAGCAGGCAAAGCACAAGGCAAGCGTTTTGTCCTGACTGCAGCGGTGGGTGCGGGTTCCGACAAGATCGCTCAAACCGAGCCATCGCAATACGCGCAGTACATGGACTGGATCAACCTGATGACCTATGACTTCCATGGCGCATGGGATGCCACCGGTCCGACCAACTTCCAGTCGAATCTGTATGTTGATCCGCTGGCGCCGGATTATCTGGATCCGAAAACCGGCAAACCGGGTCTGCTGGCTACCTACAACATCAATGGCGGTGTGACAGCCATCACCACAGCGGGCTTCCCGGCAAACAAGATCAGCCTGGGCGTTCCGTTCTATGGTCGCGGCTGGACAGGTGTCACCAATGCCAATAATGGTCTGTACCAGAAGGCTAAAGGTGGCGCATCCGGTTCGGTCGAATCTGGCATCAACAACTACAAGGTTCTGAAGACCTTCAATGGTGGCAAGACCTTCTTCAACAGCACTGCGCAACAATCCTGGGCTTTCGATGGCACCACCTTCTGGAGCTACGACACACCGGCAGATATCCAGAACAAGATTAACTATCTGAAGAGCAAGGGCATGATCGGCATCTTCAGCTGGTCAATCGACGGGGATGACACCGCAGGCACGCTCACCGACGCGATGAGCAAGGTCAATCCGTAACACTTTGTTTTTTATAGAGGCCAGACTGCGTGTCTGGCCTTTTTTATGAAACACCCTGCCGTTCGTTTGTTCGACCCTGACAAGCTTCACAAGCTCGGCTATACCGGAGTGTTCATCCTACATTTGCACAGGCATCTGGCAGTCACTCCATGGATTCCGGCCTTATCGAACAATTCATCCGCAAGACCCCGCATCGGCTGACTCATGCCGCCGGGATCATGACGCGCGTGGAGGCTGTCGGCCCGGAAACCAGCAACTACGCTGTACTGGCGATCTTTGCCCGTGACATGGATCTACCCAGCCTGCCGGTGACGGACAATGGCAAGCCTATCGGACTCATCGGCCGGAATGTGTTTATGTCCGGTATGGCGACGCCGGAAGACCAAACGGAATTCGGTCCGCAGAGCTGTATCTCCTTCATGGATTGCAATCCATTGATTGTGGATGAAAAGCTAAACATCGAAGCCCTGTCATTCCGAGTGGTGGAACATGGCGAACAGACCCTGATCGGCGGCTTCATCGTGACACGCGATGATCGCTATCTAGGCGTTGGATCAAGCCTCGCGCTGATGCGCCTGATTGCCAATCTGCAAGCCGAGAAAAACCGCCAGATCCGTCACTCAATCGAATACGCTTCCCTGATCCAGCAGGCCATCATGCGCGTGGCACTGGAAAACCTGCGCAATTCGGTATCAGACAGCGAGCTGATCTGGGAACCGCGCGATGTAGTCGGGGGGGATTTCTATCACTTCAGCACACATGAAGATGGCTGGTTCGGCGCGATTGCTGACTGTACTGGACATGGCGTCCCCGGCGCTTTCATGACACTGATTGCCTCATCACAACTGGGGCAGGCGATCGAACATCATGATCCACGCCAGCCCGATCTGGTCATGTCCGGCATGAACCGCGGCATCAAGTCGCTTCTGGGTCAGATTGGCCCGAAATCAGGATTTGGCCTGTCCGACGATGGCCTCGATGGCGCGCTGTTCTGGTTCAACCCGGCCAAGCGGACGCTTACCTATGCATCCGCTAAAACACCGCTGTTTGTGCTGTATCCCGATGCCGATGATTTCACGGTATTCGAAGGCGAACGGACAGGGGTCGGCTACGTCGATACGCCAATGGATTACCGATGGTCGGCACATGAAATTCCGGTGCCGCCCAACACCCTGATGTTCATCACCACCGATGGTCTAATGGACCAGATCGGCGGCCCCAAACAAATCGCCTTCGGTAAACGCCGGATTCGCGAAACCGTACTGGCCCAACGCCACGATCGCACCGATGTGATCAGCATGGCCGTACTGAATGCCTACAGTCTGTGGCAGTCCGATCAGCCCAGACGTGACGACTTAACCTTTCTATGCTTCAGGCCCTGACGAGGACGACACCATGGACAACCTCTTTATCGCCGCCACTGCCAGCACACCGGAGATCGATTTCCGGTTCAGCGATCACACCCTCACCATGAAAGGTGAGTCTTATCCTGAAAACGCAGTGTCGTTTTACGGCAATGTACTCAATGCCGTCAGGGAATACCTGAAGCACTGCAACGATACCGACATCACACTCAATATGGCGCTGGCGTACTGCAACAGTTCTAGCACCAAGCTGCTGTTTTCCATGCTGGAAACCTTCAGCCATGCAGTCAAAGCCGGCAATCGTGTGACGCTTTACTGGTACCACGAAGAAGAAGACGACACGCTTTACGACTTTGGTCAGGAAATCCACGAGGATTACCCCGATCTGACTTTTGTCGACAAACCAGTTGAGTCGCACTGAAGTCTGGGCCCCGGATTCGGAATTGATTTGAACTTGCCGCCAGTTTGGTGGCTGCACACGGGAGAAGTCCCATGATCGATGATCTGATTGGTGAATATGGCGAGTTATTCGCCGGTGGAAACGTCAGCTTTTTCTACAGCGGCTATATTTCGCAGCCCTTGCTCACCGCCATGGTCGAAGGCTTCAAGGTTAAGCTCGATCTGGAAGGGCTCACCGGCACAACTCGACGGCGACTACTCTCTTCGCTGGTGGAAATGACGCAGAACGTCATTCACTACGCCATGGATTCACTCACGCCAAGTGATCAAAACGATCATCAGCTACGCTGGGGCAGCATTTGCGTGATCCTCACAGGCGGCCACTACCAGATCGAATGCGCCAATCGAGTCAGTGCCAGCCAGCGAGACAATATCAAAGCCAAGCTCGAAAAACTTCGCCTGATGACGCACGCCGAAATCAAAGAGTATTACGCCAAAGTAATACGCGAAGAAGCGCCAGCCGATAGCAAAGGCGCTGGGCTTGGACTGATTACCATTGCGCGTGATGCACAAGGCCCCATTGAATACAGGATGATTGACGACCCGGAACGTCCGGACACCGCCATTTTCGTCATCAAAGCCACCATCTGATCACCATCGCGGGAGATCAAGATGAACCATATCCGGGTTCGCCATTCCGATATTGATATCGGCAAGCCGCTACCATGGGATGTGTACGACGAAAAAGGCACCCTCCTGCTCAGCAAAGGGTATGTCGTCGCCACAGAGAACCAGGTAGATCGGCTTATTTCCGTCGGTGTGTTTGCAGATGCAAATGCGCTGAAAGCCTCTCGTCTCGCACAGTATGAAGCTGAGCAAGCCGAAGTGTTTGCTGCGCCAGTTTCAACGCCCTGGCTTGATCTGCGCAAACGCATGGAGTTGCTATACGAAGATCTGGATCGCGTCATGGCATCCGGACAGTTTGTCTGGCAGATTCAGGAAATCGCTCGGCAGATCGACAAACTGTGTACAGAAAAGCCGGAGCTGGCTCAGGCCATTATTAGCCTGAATCAGGATGGGCATTATGCCATCCGTCATATGCTGGATACGGCGGTCATTGTGCGATTGGTAGCACGCACGCTCAAATTCCAGCCGCACTACGAAATGTCCGCAGTGTGCGCTGCGCTCACCATGAACCTTGGCACCACGATGTTCCAGCAACAGCTCAAATCCCAGCTGGAAAAGCCCAGCGAGGAACAGCTAGAGGCGCTGCATCAGCATCCGGTGGTCGCGCACAAACGGCTCTTTGATGTGGGACTACGCGACGACATCTGGCTCACGGCCGTGCTACAGCATCACGAAGTACTGGATGGAAGTGGTTATCCAGGCCATTTGAACGGAAACGCCATTTCGATGGAAGCGCAGCTCATCCGGCTGGCCGATATCTACACAGCGCGCCTGATCTTCCGGGAATATCGCAGTGCCGTGCCACCCACCGTTGCATTGCGTGACATCCTCAACGAACGCGGGAAGAAATTCGATGGCACGCTTGCACCAAAATTCATCCATGCAGTAGGCATTTTCCCGCCTGGCCTGCAAATCCGGCTAGCCAATGGCGAACGCGGTGTGGTGGTTCGCAATGGCACCTCGCCGAATCATCCGGTTGTGATGGCACTCATTGATCCACAGGGCAACCCGATTCCCGGTGGAGTATTGCGCGACACGCAGCTAGCTGAATTCGGTGCCAAGGAAACCATTGATCCGGTGACCTTCAAGGCCTATGTAGATGTGGATGCGATTTGGGGATAACCCCACTCACCTGATGAAGGCGGTTGACAACCGCCTTTTTACTTGATTATTATTTGACTACTCAAGCATTACTCAAATAATAATCAAGGAAATTTCGATAATGGAACAAGATCATACTCTTCAATTTGTACTCAAGCTTGCACGCGCTCATGCGGCAGTCGTCCGCCGTCTGGATGCGCGTTTATCCTCCATCCACGGCTTGAGTTTCACCGACTTCATGGTGGTTCACTACCTCAGTGAAACGCCGGAACACAAACTTCGCCGCAGCGAACTGGCCGACAAACTGGGTCTGACGGCCTCTGGCGTCACCCGCCTGTTGCTGCCGCTGGAAAAAATCGGTGTGGTGGGACGCGAATCCGATCCGCGCGACGCCCGTGTAGGGTATGCCGTCCTCACTCCTGCTGGTCAGACGCTTGCGCAGGATGCCCGTGCCACCGCCGAATCCATCTGCAACGATCTCACCACCCACATCTCCAGCCGCCAATTCGATACGGTGCTGCAGATTCTCGGCCAGCTTGCAGGACACGCTTGACCCTCACGTGACGTCAGGCAGCACCATTCAATAACGATAAATTCAGGAGAACATCATGCATACAACTTCACCGCCCACCCGACCGCCCTCGCCATTTGGCAATCGCAATTTCCGCTGGCTGGTCGCAGGTGGCATTCCCTCGATGCTGGGCGATCAGTTCACCCAGATGGCTTTGCCCTGGCTCGTCCTAAAACTCACCGGCGATCCGCTGATTCTGGGATTGGTGCTGTCGCTCATCAGCCTGCCGCGGGCGGTATTTATCCTGCTCGGTGGGGCGGTGGTGGATCGCTATTCACCCAAGCACATTTTCCTCGCCACCAAACTGATCAATATGAGCCTGATCGGCGTACTGGCCGTGCTGGTGATCAGCGGCAGTATTACGCTGCATTTGATTTACGTGCTGGCGCTGCTGATTGGCCTTGCAACCGCCTTTAGCTACCCGGCAGGGTCGTCCCTCATGCCTCTGTGCATGCCGGCTGATCTGCTGCAACCCGCCAACGGCATCCTGATGGGGCTGCGCCAGATGTCCCTCTTGCTTGGCCCCGCCATGGCCGGAGGGCTGATTGCGGTATTCGGCAATGATGTCGTCCACGGACAGACCGGCTTGTTCGGCATCGGCATCGCCTTTGCGATTGATGCCTGCTGCTACGGTTATTCGGCCTGGACACTGTCGCATGTCGTCATCGACCGCGCTGCTGATCATGCGCCGACGATATCAGTCTGGCGATCGATTGGCGACGGTCTGCGCATGTTCTGGCAAGACACCGAATTGCGCACGCTCTGCCTGTACTTTGCAATCGTCTCGTTCTTCGTGGGCGGGCCGATTCAGGTGGCCTTACCCGTGATGGCCAATACCCGTCTCGACCACGGCGCAGCCTCGCTTGGCTGGCTGCTCACCGCTCACGGGGCGGGTACGCTGCTGGGCATGGTCATGTCCGGTATCAAACCGAATCTGCGTCTGCGCACGCTGGGGGCGACGATTCTGGCGATTGATGCGATTGCGGGCCTGGCGTTCATCCCGTTCGGGCATATCGCCACAACCGCTCAGGGCATGATGCTGCTCGCGCCATTAGGCGTGCTGGCCGGCTTCGTACAAGTGGCGGTGTTTACCTGGATGCAGCGCCGTGTCCCGCCGCAGATGATGGGTCGCGCCATGAGTATCTTCATGTTTATCCTGATGGGTGTGGCCCCGCTGGCCTCGTCTCTGGCGGGTGCTGCACTGCACGTACTCACCCCCACGGAATTGTTTACCGGCAGCGGCATCATCCTGATGATCATCGCGATCACCGGTATGTTATTCACCCCCATGACACGCGTAGGCAGTGTGGAAGATGCACCCGCATCTGCTTAAATAAGAAGGGGGCTCACCCCCCCCTTTTTATGCCGCTACCAGAATCTGCGCCCGGCGCTTCAGAAACAGCATCGTCCCTGCTGCCAGGAAAAACACCAGCGCCGCCGCCGACAGCGAAAAGTGAATGCCTACTTTCGCGCCAACCAGCCCCACAAAAATCCCGCTAAACAGACGCAATCCCGCCGACGCCATGCTGAAGAGTCCCATCACCTTGCCACGGATCGCATCCGGCGCATTCATCTGTACGATGGTCTGATTGATACTGCTGAACGACAGCTCGAAAAATCCGGCCGCAAACAGACACAGCAGCGCCAGCAAATAATGCGATGACAGGGCAAATCCGGCCAGCGCCAGCGCCCAGGCCAGTGCAAAACTCAGGGCCGACACCGGCGTGATCCGAGTGAATTTGACGCCCGCTTCCAGACAGATGCCCGCCACCAGTGCGCCTGCCGCATCCGCCGCCAGCAGCAGCGAATACATCAGGCCGGGTTCGATATTGCCCAGATCGGTGGCAAAGCCCGGCATCTGCGCCTGATAGCTGTTGCCGATAAAGAACGATGCCGCGCCCGAGAGCAGAATCATCATCCCCAGATGGGGAATGGTGCGCACCGCCACGATGGTTTGCCAGATGTCCGCCAGCCCGTTCATGCGCCGTGCAGCAGATTGCTCCAGCCGTTTGACACGATGATGATGCGGCGCGCGTATCATCCAGATCAGCAGGGGCAGATACAGCATCGCATTAAAGATGATGCCCTTGGCCGGCCCGAACACATACATGATCAGACTACCGACACCCGGCCCCACCAGTACGCCAAAGTAACGTGCAGTGGCATTGAGGCGTACCGCACTGGCCAGTTTCTCCGGCCCGACAATGTCGTACAGCAGCACCTGACTCGACACCATCCAGAACACCCCGGCAAATCCATGCAGCACCAGCAGCGCCATGGCAATGGGCATGGTCAGCGTATTCGTCAGAAAACACACGCCCCAGCCCAGCGACGCCAGTGCAAAGCAGGTGCCACCCAGTTGAATCAATCGGCGCGAATCGAAGCGGTCGTTCAGGGCACCCACGCCCACCGACAGCAACAGAAACGGCACCCAGTGCGACACCACGGCAAAGCCGCCCAGCGAGGCCGAATGAAAGGTCTGATAGGCCACCCAGTAGCTGATCACGTGTTCGACGTTATCCGCCATCATGGTCAGCACAAAGGTGGCCACGAAGGCGGGAAAGCCCGGAATACTCAGCGCTTCAAAAGCTTTATGTTTTGTTTGTGTTGCAGACACGAAACGTCCTCCTGAAATCACGCAGCACGCTTGGTGTGCAAATTGGGCAACCATGCTGCGCATATGCCAATCAAGGGCAGGAAGGCGCATACGGCATACACTGCATCAATCCCCCAGACATCGGCACATTTACCCAGCACGGCCGCGCCGAGCCCGCCCATCCCGAATGCAAAGCCAAAGAACAGGCCGGATACCGTGCCGACTTTGCCGGGAATCAGCTCCTGGGCATATACCAGAATCGCACCAAATGCCGAGGACAGAATCACCCCGATCAGCACCAGCAATACGGTGGTCCACATCAGGCTGACATAGGGCAGCAACAGCGTAAACGGCGCCACGCCCAGAATGGAAAACCAGATCACATAGCGTCGGCCAATGCGGTCACCAATGGGCCCGCCTGCGACGGTCCCCACGGCCACGGCTGCCATAAAAATAAACAGGTGCATCTGCGCATCGCGTGCATCGATACCGAAACGGTGCATCAAGTAAAAGGTCAGATAGCTGCTGATACTGGCCACATAGAAATACTTTGAAAAAATCAGCACCAGCAACAATCCGATCGCCCGTACAACCTGCGACTTCGGCAAGGTCATCCCCGCCGCATTGGCCGCCTTGCCGCGCGCACCTGTCCGATGATGCGCATACCAGCTACTGATTTTTACCAGCATGGCCATGCCCACCAGCGCCGCCAGCGAAAACCACAGAATGCTGTGCTGACCACGCGGCATGATAAACATCGCAGCCAGCAGTGGGCCAATGGCACTTCCGGCATTGCCGCCCACTTGAAACAGCGATTGCGCCAGTCCATGCTGCCCGCCCGATGCCATGCGCGCCACTCGTGACGATTCCGGATGAAAAATCGACGAGCCAGTCCCCACCAGCGCCGCCGCCAGCAAGATCAGCGGAAAGGTATTGGCTACGGACAGCAGCACCAGTCCCACCAGCGTGAAGCCCATGCCCACCGGTAGCGAATACGGGCGCGGCTGCTTGTCGGTGATATAGCCCACCACAGGCTGCAGCAGCGATGCGGTTAGCTGGAACACCAATGTGATCAGGCCAATCTGCGCGAAGCTTAGATTGTATGTCCCCTTGATCAGCGGATAGATCGCCACAATCAGCGATTGAATCATGTCATTGAGCAGGTGAGTGGCACTGATCGCACTCAACACCCGGTAGTCCGTACGGGGCATGGTCGCCGTCGTCATCGCTTGCGTCCCTTCTGTTTGTATCAAAGGAAATGGCATCCTAGGCGTAGACAGAATGTCTGTCTCACTGCAAACTGCCAACACCCTTCTCAAAACAGACATATCTGCTCAGGATTGCATCATGGCGCGCTTCCAGCATCACGAGACCCTGCCACCCGACGCCCTCATGCCGGTCACCAGCAAGGCAGTGGATTATTCCGGTGAAGATGAAACGCCGCGCCACCAGCACGACTGGGGACAATTTCTCTATGCCGTGCAGGGCGTGATGGTGGTGTGTACTGATGCCGGCCAGTGGATCGTGCCACCCACGCGCGGCGTGTATCTACCCGCCGGCACACCGCACTGGGTGCGCTATATGGGGCCGGTGCAGATTCGTACTCTGTATATCCATCCGCAGTCGCATCCTGATTTACCGATGATGTTGCGTGCGATTGAAATCACGCCGCTACTGCGCGAGCTGATTCTCGCCGCAATGCAGATTTATGATCGCTACACGCTCGATTCACGCGAGGGCAGGGTGATGCTGCTGCTACTGGATGAGCTGACCCAAATGCCCGCCCTGCAGCTGCATCTGCCGCATCCCGCCGATCCGCGTCTTGCAAGGCTGTGCAAAGACCTGCTGGCCCAGCTGGATGAGCCTCACGCACTCTCATTCTGGGCCGACCAGTTCGGCATGGATGAACGCACCATCCAGCGCTGGTTCCACAGGGAAACCGGCATGACTTTTGGCGCATGGCGACAGCAGGCACGTATCCTCAAAGCGGTGGAATTACTGGGGCAGGGCGAAAAAGTCGTCGATGTGGCGCTGGCGCTGGGCTACGACAGCCCGAGTGCCTTCACCACCATGTTCAAGCGCCATCTCGGGTGCACGCCAAGCGCATACTTTGGCTAGCGCGTCTCATCACCTCATCTATTTCATCAGGCAATAAAAAACCCGGCAAACTGCCGGGTTCTGGTTCGAGCGGATACCCGCACCTCATTTCGCTGCCACTGCCTTGGTCTCGGTCTTCTGAGCGACCTGTACCGGCGCAGGCTGAGACTGGGTGCTGGCAGTTACCTTGGCTTCCGTCTTGGTTGCCGGCTTGGTTTCCGTCTTGCCCGAGGTTTGCTTCGCTGCCTTCGGCTTGACTACCGCAACCTGCTTGTCTGCCTTAACCGGTGTCACACTGGATTCGGTCTTGCTCACCGGTTTCGCCGCTGGCTTCACCTCTGTCTGCACGGGCTTGGAGGTCGTCGCAGCAGGTGCAGGTGAAGCCAGCTTGGCGTCCGTTTTCGCCTCTGTCTTAGCTGCTTGCTTCACTTCTGCAGGCTTGGCAGCGGGCGCCTTGTTATCCGTTACAGCCGGAGTCGTTGCGAATGCCAGGGAACCGAAGGCAGTCAAGATCAGAGTCGTCATCAGCTTGTTCATGGTGTTTCTCCTTACATTTTCACAATTCGTTACATTTATCTAGGCTTACTTGGTAGCTGGTGCAGCCGGGGCATCAGTCTTGGCAGCGGGTTTGGCCTCTGCCTTTGCCTCCGTTTTGGCTGCTGCCTTCTTGGCATGCTTGTGTGCTTTCTTCGCCTGCTTGGCCGGTGTGGCTGCTGCTGGCGCTTCTGCCTTGGCGGCCGGTTGTGCTGCCGGATCGGCTTGAGCCGGGGTAGCAGCAGGTTCGGCGGCGAATGCCAGGGTACCGATAACGGTTGCAATCAGGGTGGTGATCAGCTTGTTCATGGTGGTGCTCCTTTGAGGTTTGTTTAACCGGGTGTGCGATTTCGCTGCCCTTGTGAGCATTAACGCCACGGTTTCACCAGCCGATGACACCTGTTGCAATTCATTACAGCGGTAACACTTTTTTCAGACCTTGAATGTTTCCTGAACGATGAAAATGAGGTGTGAATTACCTTTAACGTGCTGATTTACCTGAATAAACGCGCTTATCTTTAAAAAACGACCAGGCGAATTCGGCACTTTCGAGATCGCCATTCTGTTTACCCACAATGGCGGCATAGAGCCGATGTACCCGCTGGCTGATGCTAGGCTCCACATGGCCACCGCCCTCGATCTTCACCAGCGTCACCTGCAAGCCGGATGGATCGCTGCCCCAGCGGCTGACGATGGCACGTGTCGGGTCCTGTTCATCAAGATGGGGCAGGGTGCGGGTATCGACTTCCTCGCCCAGACCATCCACCTTGCGCCAGTCCGCCGCCACCGATTCAATCGGCAACACACTGCCGCGATGCCGGTTGCCCAGATGAATCGGACCACCGGCATAGGGCACAATCGGGTCAGCCGTGCCATTGATAAACAAGGCCGAAACCGGCTGACTCGCCGCACCGCAGCCAGAATCCACCGCCTGCGAACCACTCACCGCCGCAATCGCCGCAATCCGCTTGCCCAGTTCAGTCGCCACCCGAATCGACATGATGGCGCCATTGGACATCCCCATGACATACACCCGCTGCGGATCAACCTGCTGGGTTGCCATCCCCGAATCAATCAGCGCATTGATCAGACCGATATCATTGGTCGCCGGATTACCAGTGGCATCCACCCGGCAATCCCGCCAGCCCTGTTTACCATCCGGCCCGACCTCGCCATCCGGCGCCATCAGTACCAGCCCTTCTCGATCGGCAATGTTCAGCCAGACGGATAGGGGCGCATGCGTTTTTGCCTGCCCCAGCAACTGCTTCGCACTCCCGCCATGCCCATGCAGCAAAATCACCAGCGGCCGCTTGCCAGCAGGCGCATGCTCTGGCGTCACCAGCAGATACTGCCGCTCGCCGTCCGCCTGCTTCAGTGTCTGCGGGGAAATCGTCGCAGCTGTCGCGCCGACTGCCAGCGCCAGCCCGCAGACTGCCAGACCCATCCGAATCATCCGCTGCATGCCTGTCTCCTTCCTGTTGAATGTAACAAGGCCGCTGACAGCGGCTGAGGGGTTTCTACTATCATGCCGTCTCATTCGTTACGTAAAATACTCTTGGGGCACGAACATGGGTATGCATTATGGATTTGTTGCAGTTACAGCAACTGCAGAGGAATTTGAACAGGTCTTTAGTGAGATTTGGCCAGCTCTTGAACGCATTAACACTGCAATACTTCCTTCACTGGAAGCATATTTTGCTTGGAAAGCATCCAATGAACGATTTGTACCCTCTAAAGATTGGACACCAGAAAATACAGGTGCAGAAGTATACGGATTCCTCCAAGATGGAAAATGGTCTGTTCTATTGGATCATTCATATGTCCTTTCTTCAGATTCCGATGCCTTGATCAAGCTAAGTGACTTATTCGGTACTTGCATTACTTTTATCCTTGAAACTTCTGGCGGTACTACAAGCTTCGCCTTTTATCGGCAAGGCAAATTAATCCGTCAAATTGATAATTGTGATGGTGAAATATCACTTGAAGGTGTTCAGCTTCCCGAGGAAATTGGTCTTCAAATTCAGCAGTTTTATATCGAGGAAGCTATCGAACTTCAAAAGCGGCTGGGGTTTCGATTTTTATCAGATGTCCCTCCAAATACCATCATCGCAATCGCAACTATTGATCGAACAGACTATTCGTCCGTCCTTCAGCAACAAGAAGTCCAAGTAGCACCAAATTCACGCTGTAAACCATGGTGGAAGTTTTGGTAGAGAAATTTGACCGCTTTGACCCATCCCAATCGCTCTGTGACATGACCCTGACCCCCTACCTCCTCCTCACCCTCGCCATCTTCGCCATCTACCTTGAGCCGCGGAGACTGCCGCGCATCCCGACAGTCCCGCTGTGGATCATGTGTTTTCTGCTCTCCACGGTAACAGGAACCGTTTTCGGGGTGATCGATCCCACCGTCAGCCTGCTGGCCCTGCTGCCGATGCTCGCTGCAAACGGGTTTTCCGGGCAGCATCCGGTAACGCAGACCCGCATACTGAAAGCACTGGTGGTGATCATCTGCCTGATGCTGGCGCTGCATCTAGTACCGGGCTTCCACAATCTGCGTCTGCTGGATCAGGTGAAACTGCGCCCCGATGCCGCGTCCTTCACCCTCTACGCCAATTACGACAAAGGCGCCGCCGGATTAATCCTGCTGGCGTGGGGCAGCCGCCGCGCGGACTCGCTCGCCGCCATACTGAACAACTGGCGGACGCAACTGACCTACCTGATCGCCACACCGATAATGGCGCTGGGGCTGGCCTGGGCGATGGGGGTGATTCATCCTGATCCTGCGTGGCCTTCGATCACGCCTGTGTTTCTGGCAGTGAATCTACTGTTTACCTGTGTAGCGGAAGAAGCCTTTTTCCGGGGCTGGATTCAGGGCGGGCTGGCACGCCTCTGGCAGCGCAAATCGTGGGGCGAATGGGTGGCGATTGTGATCGGGGCGATGCTGTTTGGTGCGGCACATCTGGGTGGCGGACTCGCCTACGCGCTAGTCGCCACGCTGGCCGGGGTGATGTATGGACGCTGCTATGTACGCGGCAGCATCGAACACGCCGTACTCTGCCATTTTGCGGTGAACACGGCGCATTTTCTGCTGTTTACATATCCGAAGGTGGGCTAATTACTCAAACTGCTTCGCCCGCGTGCGCAGTTCGAATTTCTGGATTTTGCCGGTCGAGGTTTTGGGCAGCTCGCAAAACACCACCATGCGCGGCACCTTGAATCCGGCCAGATGCGTTTTGCAGTGGGCGATGATGTCCTCGGCGCTCACCACCGCGCCCTGTTTGGTTTCGATAAACGCACAGGGCGTTTCGCCCCACTTTTCGTCCGGCTTGGCCACCACGGCGGCCACCATCACCGCAGGATGGCGGTAGAGCACATCTTCGACTTCGATCGAGGAAATGTTCTCCCCGCCCGAGATAATGATGTCCTTGCTGCGATCTTTGATTCTGGCGTACCCATCGGCATCCACCACCGCCAGATCGCCGGAATGGAACCAGCCACCGGCAAAGGTCTTCTCGGTGGCCGTGGGATTTTTCAGATAACCCTTCATGCAGATATTGCCGCGAAACATGATCTCGCCCATGGTTTCGCCATCGTGCGGCACGGGCTCAAGCGTATCCGGATCAAGTACCGTGCAGCCCGCCTGCAAGTGATAACGCACCCCTTGCCGGGCATTGAGTCGCGCCCGTTCGCCGATATCCACATCCCCCCATTCATCCTGCCGGGCACACACAGCCGCCGGTCCGTAGACCTCGGTCAGCCCGTACACATGCGTCAGCTCGAAACCCATGGTCTCCATGCCTTCGATCATGGCGGCAGGCGGCGCTGCCCCCGCAACCTGTGCATAGACGCGATGCTGGATACCGGCTTTCCATTCATCCGGCGCATTGATCAGCATATTGTGGACAATGGGCGCACCGCAGTAGTGGCTCACGCGCTCGCTGCGGATCAGATCAAAAATCTGCTTGGCATCCACCCGGCGCAGGCACACATTCACGCCCGCCCGCGCCGCCACCGACCACGGGAAACACCAGCCATTGCAGTGAAACATTGGCAGCGTCCACAGATACACCGGATGCTTGGGCATATCCCATTCGAGAATCTGGCTGATGGCGTTGAGATAGGCCCCGCGATGGTGATACACCACACCCTTGGGATCGCCCGTGGTGCCGGAGGTGTAGTTCAGACAAATCGAATCCCATTCGTCTTCCACCGTCACCCACGGCTCGGCCGCATCGCCTTCAGCCAGCAGCATTTCATAATCCACGCCGCCAATGGCCTCGCCCTTGCCGGTATACAGCGGATCATCCACATCAATCACCAGCGGCTTCACCTTGGTCAGTGTCAGCGCATCCGCAATCACCCCGGAAAATTCGCGATCTACCAGCACCACCTTTGCCTCGCCATGATCGAGCATAAAGGCAATCGCCTCGGCATTCAGACGGGTATTCAGGGTATTGAGCACCGCACCACTCATCGGCACACCAAAATGTGCCTCCACCATCGCCGGAATATTGGGCAGCATCACTGCCACAGTATCGAACTTCTGCACGCCGCGCCGACGCAAGGCAGACGCCAGCCTGCAGCAGCGCGTATAGGTATCGCCCCAGTTCTGGCGCAGATCGCCATGCACAATGGCGGGCTTCTGTGGATAGACTTCAGCCGCGCGCACCAGAAAATCGATCGGGCTCATCGGTACATGATTGGCGGGATTTTGATCGAGACCGCTTGAGTAGGGGTGACTCATGTTCAGGCTCCTGACGGCGAGGGGCGGGGAATACCCCTCATGACATCATGAGTATCCGCCTGTCAGGCGCGATCTGCCAAGGTGCGGGTGATGGAGTGTGGGGTTTTGGAGAGATGCAAATCAACGCAAAGGATGCGCTGTGAAGGCACCAGATACCAAATGCCGAACAAGGCCTGACATTGCAATAAGTGCGCCCAGAACCAAAAACAAAGAACACAGAAACAATTGCGGATGCTGATCTAATACAGCTCCGTCTCGCGAAAATCCCCCGGCAATTGCAAAACATATTGCGCTAGCAAACAAGTTTAGGAATACACATCCACACCATCCCCAAACAGATGCAGGCGCACGCTCGTGTCTCCAGCAGAAAATCGCACCGGCCAGCAACAAGGGATATACCATGATCCACCACACAACAGGTGTCACCTTTTGAGCAGGTACAAAGTATTCGAGCATCAGAACAGACAGCGCGAGGGAGAGTGAGCCAGCGAGGTTTGATAGGCGCATAGGTTCAATAAAAATTAATTATTCATGAATCTCAAAACAAATCCCACCTCTTACTACATCAGCAAGATACATCTCCTTACTCACAACGCCAATTTTCCTCAAGTACATGCTGAAACCAGCCGATTCAAGCGAGATATCCCCTTGCTGACATTCGAAGCAATATGCAAATCGTTCCCCTCCCTCACGAGGCGTCTCGTTTAATTTGTTTCTTGTCAACGTATCAATCTGAATCCATGCACCGAATGAATCAGTGGACATTTTCATATCAGTGACATCGGCAAAAACAACCGTGGCTGGTGCTAATCGAAACGAGAAATATGTTTCTCCGGGCGCAGGCGCAATCCACTCCAAGATGTAATCAATGTCGAGACGCAGTTCGCACGTCTCGCCAAAAAATGCCATGCCCCGGATATAAACGTCATGCCACTTCAGCGACCCAATATCCTGATCATCCCATTTTCGCAAAACCTGGTCACTTGAACTCATCATCCCCTCACCTCCACCCGCCAGCACTGTTCCGACTCCGCCCGAATCTCAATCTCCACCGGCAGAAACAGCTCAACGATCTGTGCCTGCGTACGCAAATGGCTGGACGCCACGTTGGTGGTGAAACTGCCGCCGCCTGCCAGCGCCAGCGGTAAAAGCAGCTGGTCGGCCAGAAATTCGCCCACCGCAGCCGGGCTTTCAAGGTACTGGCGCAGTGCGTGCGCGGTATGATCCGCCACCTTTTCGGCCGACAATCCGCGCTCGCCAAAACCGCAAAACACCTCGGTGACATTCGCGTGTGTCGCGGTCAGCATCAGCACATTGCCGGGGCCTTCCGAATTGGGGCGCTGGCGCACGTGATCATCAATCATGGCAATCTGCGCCTTCACCCGATCCAGCTCGCGCCGCGCCACATTGCCCGGCACCGAAGCCACCACCGCCTCAGCCATCAATCCCAGCCGCTCGCCTTTTTCCAGCACATGCAATGGCTGCAGGGCAGAGCAGGGCGCGGTATGCGCGACCACTTCGCCGCCACCCGCCGGATAAAATCCATAGCGATTCAGCACAATCTCCAGTGACACCCCCATGCGCTGCATCAGCGGCTGCCAGGCGCGAATCAGAAAATCTGCAGGAGGCGCGGCGCGGTTGTGCGTACCGCCAGTCACTCTGACCGTTGCAGGTGCATCGGCATGCCACAGCGCGGGTAAAACCGTCTGCAGCACCAGCGTGGCGCTACCCGCCGTGCCAATAGCAAAGCGATAGTCGCCACCGCGAATCGGGCCGGGTTCAAAGCTCAAGGTCTGCGACCCCAGCTCCGCCCCGCTGACCCTGGCATCGCACACACTCGCCGCCGCCAGCACTGCAGTCAGATGCTGGCGCAGCAAACCCGGCTTGTCGCGGCCTGCGCGGATGCGGCTGATCCTAAACGGTATCCCCGTAATCATCGACAAACTCAGCGCCGAACGCAGAATCTGCCCGCCGCCCTCTCCATTGGCACCATCGAGTTCAATCCAGTTTTGTTCTTGTTTTTTCATGCTACCCCTTCACACACACCACCTGACGCAAGGTATGCACCACTTCCACGAGATCGGACTGGGCTTGCATCACGGTGTCGATGTCCTTGTAGGCCATCGGAATTTCGTCGATCACATCGGCATCCTTGCGGCATTCGACGTGCTTGGTGGCTTCGATCTGGTCGGCCACGGTAAACAGATTTTTGGCCTTGGTACGGCTCATCTTGCGACCGGCGCCGTGGCTGCACGAGCAGAACGCCTCTTCATTCCCCAATCCGCGCACGATATAGCTCTTGGCTCCCATCGACCCCGGAATGATCCCCAGCTGGCCCTTCTGCGCCGACACCGCGCCCTTGCGGGTGATCAGCACGTCGCGGCCAAAGTGGGTTTCTTTCTGCACATAGTTGTGGTGGCAGTTCACCGCTTCCACATCAGCCGTAAACGGCTTGGCGATCACCTTGCGCGCAGCAGCAATCACGTTCTGCATCATCACCGCACGATTACGGCGCGCATAATCCTGCGCCCAGCCCACGGCTTCCACGTAATCGTCAAAATGCTGGCTGCCTTCCTGAAAGTAGGCCAGATCGCGGTGCGGCAGATTGGCAATGTGCTGACGCATATCGGCCTGTGCCAGTTCGATGAAGTGATTCCCGATCGCATTACCCACCCCGCGCGAACCGGAATGCAGCATGAACCACACACGGTTTTCCTCATCCAGACACACTTCGATAAAGTGATTCCCGGTTCCCAGTGTCCCCAGATGCTTGTAGTTATTGGTGTTTTTCAGCTTGGCGTGCTTGTCGGTGATGCGCTTGAAGCCCTCAGCCAGCTCACCCCACATGGTATCCACCGTTTTGGGCGGTTCGTCCCACGATCCCTTATCGCGCTTACCCGGCGTACGGCCGTGCGGCACGGCGGCTTCAATGGCCGAACGCAGCCTGGCTAGATTATCCGGCAGATCGGATGCGGTCAGCGTGGTACGGGCCGCCATCATCCCGCAGCCAATATCCACCCCCACAGCCGCCGGAATGATCGCGCCAAGGGTCGGGATCACGCTCCCGATGGTCGATCCTTTTCCCAGATGCACATCCGGCATCACTGCCAGATGCTTGAAAATAAACGGCATTTTTGCAGTCTGCATCAGCTGGTGGCGGGCTTCTTCTTCCACCGGCACGCCTTCGGTCCACATCTTGATCTCGGCACGTCCGGGCAGCTGGATGGATTCGTAATGACTCATGTTCTGTACTTTCTTGTTTTGCTTGTTTGGTCGATCCGTTCGACTCGATCAGGAAAAAACCTCAGACCGCCCGCATCCGCCAGCGCAATGCCACGCAGCTCATGCATGGCAAGGCAGAGGAATATACGAGGCCCCGGCAAACCGCAAGTGTCCACACACCCAGTCGAGCGTGGTGCTCATGCGTGGCCCCACACCGACACGTCGCCACACAGGTGGCAGCACTGGCGCGAATGGTCTTGGAAATAGCGGTTTGCATCGTCTTTCCCTTCTTGATTCTGCCGATACACCGTGTATCGGCCTGCCATACACAGTGCGATTTCCGTGCCAGCGCCAGCTTACCCAAGCAAAAATTCACCTATCCATATGATTTGATTGACCAATGTTTAATGAACACGACTGTATCCACTATCCATGCTGATCTGAATTACAATCCATTCATATCGTCTTTTATCTATTGAGATAAATATGAAGCGCAAGCAGGTGGTGTTCGGTTTTATCGGTACGGTGCTCGATTACGTCGGCAAAGGTCAGGATCGCTGGGAAAAATGGCGGCCCACTGTCAGCCTGTGCCAGCAAGCCGATTTCATCGTCGATCGCATCGAATTACTGCACGATCGCCGCACAAAGGGGCTGTTTGATCGCTTAAAGGCAGATATTCAGGCGATTTCGCCGGAAACCGAGGTCGTCAGCATAGAAATCGAGCTGCGCGATCCCTGGGATTTCGAGGAGGTGTATGGTCTCTTGCATGATTTTGCGCGTGGCTACGCCTTCGATACGGAGCAGGCCGATTACCTGATCCACATCACCACCGGCACCCACGTGGCGCAGATTTGCTGGTTTTTGCTGGCCGAAGCCCGTTATCTGCCCGCCCGCATCATCCAGACCTCGCCACCGCGCAAGAAGGATCTGGGCGAAACGGTGGGCAGCGTCACCATCATTGATCTGGATCTTTCCCGCTACGACAAAATCGCCACCCGCTTTGCGCGCGACCACGCCGAGACGCTGTCGTTTCTAAAATCTGGCATCGCCACTCGAAACGCCCGCTTTAATCGCATGATCGAACAGATCGAGCGCGTGTCGATCCGCTCCACTGCGCCGATGCTGCTGTGCGGACCCACGGGTGCGGGCAAATCATTTCTGGCGCGGCGGATTTTCGAGCTGAAAAAAGCCCGGCATCAGCTGGCGGGCCGCTTTGTCGAGGTCAATTGCGCCACCCTGCGCGGCGACAGCGCCATGTCCACGCTATTCGGACACGTCAAAGGTGCGTTTACCGGTGCGCAAACCGAGCGGGCAGGGCTGTTGCGCAGCGCCGATGGGGGGCTACTGTTTCTCGATGAAATTGGCGAACTGGGGCTGGATGAGCAGGCGATGCTGCTGAAAGCCATCGAAGAGAAGCGCTTTTTCCCCTTCGGCGGCGACCGCGAAGTGAGCAGCGATTTCCAGCTGATTGCCGGTACGGTGCGTGATCTCAAGCGCTGGGTGGCCGAGGGCAAATTCCGCGAAGACCTCTACGCGCGTATCAATCTGTGGACATTTGATCTGCCCGGCCTCGCCGAGCGCCGCGAAGACATCGAACCGAATCTGGACTTCGAGCTGACCCGCCACGCCCGCGAACAAGGCGACCAGGTCCGCTTCAACAAGGAAGCCCGCGAGGCTTATCTGCGCTTTGCCATATCGGGTGATGCCGACTGGCGCGGCAATTTCCGCGAGCTCTCCGCCTCGCTCACGCGCATGGCCACACTCGCAGATGCCGGCCGCATCAACGAAACCAATGTCTCGGAAGAAATCGACCGGCTACGCCACCACTGGCAGGATAGCGCCCTCTCGCTGGTGGATGACGTACTGGGCAACGCCGCACGCGAGCTGGATCAATTCGACCGCGTGCAGCTGGAACATGTCATCAAGGTCTGCCGCCAGAGCGCCAGCCTGTCAGATGCAGGCCGGCGGCTCTTCAACGTCTCGCGCACCCAGAAAGCCAGCAGCAACGATGCCGACCGGTTGCGCAAGTATCTGGCGCGGTACCAACTTAGCTGGGAATTGATTCAACCAGCCTGATATTCACCTCCCCCATCACCCACTCCCTGAACGCAACCAGCTTCGGCAGTGCTGCACATTCCGGGCGATACACCACGTAGTAGGCCAGTGGCGACTCGAACAAAATGTCCGGGAACAGGCGTACAAGCCTGCCCGCTGCCAGATCATCACGAGCCATCACACTGCGCGCCAGCGCAATCCCGTGGCCATCAATTGCAGCCTGAAGTACGGCGGCAGCATTGTTGATTTTCATGGAGCGACCGGTAGGTGCCTCGGATACGCCTGCCTTGTGCAACCACGCCTGCCAGCTCGGAAACCCCGCATGCGCATCCATCGACAGGTCGTGGATCAGGGTCATGCCCGTCAAATCAGCTGGGCGCCAGCCTTCCGGATGCGCCATCAGCAAAGCAGGTGAGCACACCGGAAACACTTCCTCATCCATCAGCCTGTCGGCCTGCAAACCCGGCCACTGCCCAGATCCATAGCGCACGCCCACATCAATCTGGCGCGCTCGAAAGTCCACCACATTCAGACTGGTATCCAGCCGCACATCCAGTTCCGGCCATTGCATCTGGAAACGGTCGAGTCGCGGCAGCAACCATTTGGCCGCAAAAGCCGGGCTCACCGTAATGGTCAGCGTGCCACTGGCTGAGCCTGCCTGCAAACGCGCCAGCCCCAGATTCAGCTGATCGAATCCCGAACGGAGGTGGGGCAGGGCATCCTGTGCGGCTTCGGTCGGTACTAGGCGCGACCGCCCGCTGCTGCTGCGATGAAACAGCGGCCCCCCCAGCCAGTCTTCCAGCGTCCGCACCAGCTGGCCGACCGCCGCAGGCGTGACATGCAATTCCTGTGCAGCTGCAGAAAAACTCTGGTGGCGGGCACTGGCTTCAAATGCCCGCAAGGCATTGAGGTGAACGGGTGCTTTCATATCGGTAAAGAATTTCTTTCAGATAGTGCAACTTTATCTCGTTTGTGCCGAAAGATGAATCGGCCAAAAATACGCATCAAGCCACTGATATAAAAGATGCCTAAAGCAATATCCTCAAACGGATATCCGCGACATCAAACACATCATCAATGGATTTTCTTTTTATGAAAGCGAGTCAATCATGCATCACCCACTCTTTTCCGGTAAGCAACTCTTAGTCATCGGCGGCACCAGCGGTATCGGTCTGGACACAGCCAGATTGGTGCTCGCGCAAGGTGGCAGCGCGATCATCGTCGGCAGCCGTGCCGACAAAACCGAAGCTGCCCGCCGTGAACTGGCCGCCATCGGCCCAGTGCAAACCTTTACCGCTGACCTTGCCAGCGAACAGGGTCTGCGCGACCTGCTGGCCGCGATCAATGACGGAAAAATCAATGCAGACCTGCTGGTAAATGCCGCAGGCGTGTTCTTCCCCAAACCTTTCATAGAACACACCGATGCCGATTATGAGCAGTACATGACGCTCAACAAGGCATTTTTCTTCATCACTCAGGCGGTTGCCCGCAATATGATCACGCGCCAGCAAGGCGGGGCAATTGTGAATGTCGGGTCGATGTGGGCCAAGCAGGCCATTGCTGCGACGCCGTCCTCAGCGTATTCCATGGCCAAGGCCGGCTTGCACGCACTCACCCAGCATCTGGCGATGGAACTGGCGCCTGATGGCATCCGCGTCAATGCGGTGTCGCCTGCAGTGGTGCATACCCCCATCTACGAAGGATTTATCCCCAAGGAAGAAGTGGCCACCGCCTTACAGGGCTTCAATGGCTTCCATCCCATTGGCAGAGTGGGCACCCCGCGTGATGTGGCCGAAACCATTGCCTTCCTGCTATCCGACAAGGCCAGCTGGGTCACCGGTGCGAACTGGGATGTGGATGGAGGGGTGATGGCGGGTCGAAATTAAGCATATCCATGACAGGACAGGGTGATCAGCGCCCTGTCCATTCCACCACCAGACAGGTTATGACTGCTTGGCTTCTACGCGCTTCAGCAAGGCCTGAATCTCTTCAATCACCAGCCACGGGTCCTGTTCATCGACAAAATGGGATGAATAATGCATGCGTACATGGCGGGCATCCGGCGCATCATTGAGAAACTGGGTTTGTGCAGCATCCCAGGTGGCGTTATAGGCATCCACATCACTGTAGCTCATCCGCGCCTGCCGAATCGTATTGTGCGGCAACCCGCGTGAAAGAACCGTCACGGGTACCTTGATTGGCTGGGCATGCGCATCGAGGAATTGCACAGCCTCCTCAAAATCCTCATGTGAATGGGTAAATTTCTCCCACTTGAAGATGTTCTCCATGATGGCCCAGCCATCAGGCGACAATGCCGACTTCAGCGAGCCATACCAGCGTTCATGTGCGCAGTCTGCATAGACAAGGCCGCTTGCGCCATGCGGATGGGAAAAGAGATACGCCCGCGCCAGCAATCCACCAAACGAATGCGCCACCAGTACCGGCTTATCCCAATGGCGATCCTTGATTAGGCTATCCAGTTCATCTACCAGCGCTGACATCGGCCGGGGTGCCTGCAGAGGGCTGCTCTGGCCACTGCCTGCCCGGTCATACATGCAGATTTGATAGCCCTTGGCCGCGAAATTTCGGTAGATATTCTTGTAAGTGGATTGCACATCCAGCCCCATCCCCGCGAGCAGTAACACGGTTTTCGGGCCTTCACCCCTGCATTGCCAGGCGATCTGCTGTCCATTGACTGGACTCATCTGAAAGGCATTTGCACTATCCGCATTTGCCTGCAAAGATGCACCAGCCAATAGCATGCCAGCACTCAGTAACCATCGCTTCATCAGATTCCGCCTGTCTTTATGCATGAAATGGATCGCTATCATACTGCTGAATCTCATTGCATGGATCAGAAGGAGTCCGGTGCCCATACCTGCGGGTGTCGAATGTCGAACTTGTGCAGTACGGTACCGATCTGTTTGCATATTGATCGCGCAAGGGTTTCCTGTGCATCAATGGTGGTGACTGCATGCTCATCAAATTGCCCCACCCACACCAAACCGCCCGTATGGATATCGGTCAGCCGAATGGATACACGAGCACGTGTAGATTCAAAACGGACACTTCCCTCTAGCGCATAAGCAATATCCTGATCAGCCAGATTCAAGGAACGGCCAAATGCCGATGGTGTCACAATTCCACCTACCGTATGAAATAATCGTGTTAATAATTCTTCACGTAATCCAAGTGCAAATTGGGCATCATTATGATCCATTGAGATGCCTTGAATTGACAATACAATTAATTTAGCAGTATCTGTATTTTCCATTTCCGGACACATACGATGAATCATCGGGACATAGTTTCCCAAGGGAATTTCAAAACGAATCGAATGTAATGCAGCATGTTGCGAATAATACTGTTGTAGCTTTTCGCGCAAGCGTCCAACCTGAACACGTACGATTGGATCCACGCAGGGATCGTAGCTGGACGGATGTTTATCGAATACATCCAGTCCAATCGAATATTCCTTGAGCGTATGACTGGAACCGGAAATGACGTGCTCTACAAGATAACGCAGCAAGCGACTTAAGCGCTTCGAACGTGTAAACAAGTCGCTCGCGAGCATGCGCTCTAACTCTCCACCGATCAGCACAACGTCCGTTCTAGTATCTAATGCCTGTGTAACATCCCGATTCGATGCCTGCTCAGCATAAGCAGGTAGCATGTCCAGTGTATCCATGATCCGTCCCTCTCTTGATCGCTTCATGTCCTGTTGGATAAACAGGCGTTCTGGATCGGACTATAAAGATCATGATGCAAACGCTTTCTTCCGAATTCCTTCCCTTACATAACATACTGATTATAAATAAAAAAACGGCGGGAAATGCCCGCCGCTTTTAGCTGATCGAATGCAATGAATCAGTGCTGATGCCCATGTTCACCATGCACATGCTCGTGTTCGACTTCTTCCGGTGTGGCTGCACGCACAGCGATCACCTTCATGGCAAAACGCAGGGTCTCGCCGCACAGGGGATGGTTACCGTCCAGCATCACCACCTGGCCTTTGATCTTGTTCACGAAGTAAAAGCGCGGTTCGCCATCGGGACCCATACGCTGAATCTGCCCGCCAACCTTGATACCGGGCGGGAATTCTGCCTTCGGCATCGTGGTAACAAGTGCTTCGTCGCGCGGACCAAACGTATCTTCGGTGGGCAATTCAACTGTAACCGTAAAACCAGCTTCCTGGCCTTCCAGCGCATCTTCCAGCTTGGCAAACAAGTTTTCGTAACCACCATGCAGGTAGGCCATCGGTTCCTTGCCGTCTTCATAGACGTTGCCAAATGTATCCGTTACTTTCAGTTTAAGCGTAACAGCGGTGTCTTTTGCGATTTTCATAAGATGAACAGATTCTTCATTCACATTGCTCAAGGCTTGATTATACCCAGTTAGCAATTTGTGTTTTAAACGAGTCGATCAATGGCTACTTGCATGCTTAATCTGGCGGTCTAAAATAAATATCCCGAATGTGAAAATTCGGGATATTCAATTCGGACAATTAAATCAGATTAAACATCAATATTGCGCGCAATTAACGCATTATTTTCAATAAACGCACGTCTTGGCTCGACATTGTCGCCCATTAGCGTCGTAAAGATGTCATCAGCAGCGATTGCATCTTCAATTTCCACTTTCAGCAAGCGGCGGACAGATGCATCCATGGTGGTTTCCCACAGTTGTTCCGGGTTCATTTCACCCAGACCTTTATATCGCTGAATCGACATATTACGGCGCACTTCGTTCATCAGCCAGTCCAGCGCTTCCTTGAAGCTGCCAATCGCACGTTCGTGCTCGCCACGCTTCACCGTTGCACCCGGCTGGATCAGCCCTTCCAGCATATCGCCGGTTTTACGCAACTGCGCATAATCGCCAGACAGGAAAAAATCCACGTCGAGATACTGAATGGCTACATTCCCATGCAGGCGCTTGTTGATACGTAGCACCCAGGCATCGTTCTTTTCGTCACGTGCCGTATCAACGGTGTAAGAAGCATCAGCAACCGCGGCGGTCAATGTCGCGGCACTCGATTCGGCACTGGCCTGATCACGCAGATTGACCGGCGCAATCTTCATCAATGCGTACAGCACAGCCGGATCAACGAGACGACTTTCGCGTTCCACCACGCCTTCGGCGATCAGGAACTGGCGTGCAAGTGCATCCAGCGCATCGCCCGTGATCACGGTGCCACCGACGGAAGGTGTCAGATGAGCGTCTTTCAGCGCCAGCTGCAGCAGGAACTGGTTGAGCTCGCCTTCATCCTTGAGATAGCGCTCGCTCTTGCCGACCTTGGCTTTGTACAGCGGCGGCTGGGCAATGTAGATGTAGCCACGCTCCACCAATTCCGGCAGCTGACGATAGAAAAAGGTCAGCAGCAGCGTACGGATGTGTGCACCGTCCACGTCCGCATCGGTCATGATGATGATGCGGTGATAGCGCAATTTTTCGATGTTGAAATCGTCTTTGCCGATCCCGCAACCCAATGCGGTGATCAATGTCGCAACTTCCTGACTCGACAGCATCTTGTCGAACCGAGCCTTTTCCACGTTCAGGATTTTACCCTTGAGCGGCAGAATAGCCTGATATTTTCGGTCACGACCTTGCTTGGCGGAGCCGCCGGCAGAATCACCCTCGACGAGGTAAAGTTCTGATAATGCAGGATCTTTTTCCTGGCAATCGGCCAGTTTACCCGGCAGACCCATACCATCCATGACACCCTTGCGGCGTGTCAGTTCGCGGGCACGGCGGGCGGCTTCACGAGCACGAGCCGCTTCCACAATCTTGCCGCAGATGATCTTGGAATCATTGGGGTTTTCCAGCAGAAACTCAGCCAGTTTTTCGCCCAGGATTTCCTGAACAATCGGGCTGATTTCGCTGGAAACCAGTTTATCTTTGGTTTGCGAGCTGAATTTCGGATCCGGCAGTTTGACGGACAGCACGCACACCAGACCTTCACGCATATCATCGCCAGCGGTTTCAACCTTAGCCTTCTTGGCCAGTTCGCTTTGCTCGATGTAGGTATTCAGCGTCCGGGTCATCACCTGACGCAATGCGGTCAGATGGGTACCACCATCACGCTGCGGGATGTTGTTGGTGAAACACTGAACGCCTTCCTGATAGGAGTCGTTCCATTGCATGGCGCATTCCACGCTCATGCCGTCCTTTTCACCAAAGGCGTAGAAAATCTTGGGATGCAGCGCAGTTTTGTTGCGGTTCATGTATTCCACGAACGCAGCCACACCGCCATCAAACTGGAACAGCTCTTCCTTGCCCTGACGACGGTCGACCAGCTGGATCTTCACGCCATTGTTGAGGAAGGACAGCTCGCGAATCCGCTTGGCGAGAATTTCGTAATGAAATTCAACCAGACCAAAGGTCTCGACAGACGCCATAAAGTGGACTTCCGTACCGCGATGTTCGGTATGGCCAATCACTTTCAAGGGCTCAACAGCCAGACCCTGACGGAATTCCATCTGGTGGATCTGGCCATCACGGCGAATAGTCAGGCGCAGCCAGTCGGACAAGGCATTCACGACGGATACACCCACGCCGTGCAGACCACCAGACACCTTGTAGCTGTTCTGGTCAAATTTGCCGCCTGCATGCAGTTCGGTCATCACGATTTCGGCAGCAGAGCGCTTGAATTCGTCATCTTCCTTGATGGCTGTCGGAATACCGCGGCCATTGTCGGTGATGGAAATCGAGTTATCTGCATGAATTGTCACGGAAATATCCGTGCAATGACCTGCCAGTGCCTCATCGATGGCGTTATCCAGCACTTCGAACACCATGTGATGCAAGCCCGTACCATCCTGCGTGTCGCCGATGTACATACCGGGACGCTTCCTGACGGCTTCGAGGCCCTTCAGGATCTTGATACTGTCTGCACCGTATTCTTGCTGTTCGCTCATCGTTTTTTTCCGGACAACCGTTTTACTGCTGCTTAACACGTGCAAAGCGAATCAGCAGACTCACACTGTTTACGCTTCGCGAGGCTATGCCTGTCGCCAGGGTTATGCCATAACCTACTGATTTCGTTGAAATTTACTGTTCATATCCCGATGCGATACCTATCCACATGGATTGATCTGCAGCTGGGTCAGTACGGCAAATTACAACTATTCCAGCCACCAGAGAGGTGGCCGGAACATCGGCAGAATTGCGCATTGTACGCTGATTTTTCCGATTAGATGCGCATCGGCATCACAACGTACTTGAAATCTTCCTGATCCGGGATGGTGACCAAGGTCGAACTGGTGGTGTGTTCACCAAATGCAAACACCAGTGTTTTGGCATCAATATTGGTGAGTACATCAATTAAGTAGCTGATATTAAAGGCAACATCGAGCGGTTCACCTTCGTAGCCAATTTCCAGTTCTTCCTGCGCTTCTTCCTGCTCGCTGTTGTTGCAAATAATTTTCAGTGTTGCATCTGCGAGCACCATGCGGACACCGCGAAACTTTTCGTTCGACAAAATGGCCGCGCGTTGCAACGAACCGAGCAATTGCACACGATCCAGCGCAACCAGCTTAGTGTTGTTGGTCGGAACCACGCGGTTGTAGTCCGGAAATTTGCCGTCAACCACCTTGGAATGAATCACGATCTGGCCGAAGGTGAATTGCACCTGATTGCCAGCGATATCGACTTTGACCTCGTCATCAATGTCGGCCAGCAGTTTGTACAGCTCGGTAATTGTCTTGCGCGGCAGGATCACTTCGTTGCGAGCCAGATCTGCATCCAGCTGGCTTGCAACAAATGCGAGCCGGTGACCATCCGTTGCGACCAGTTTCAGTGAACTACCTTCCGTGACCATGCACAGACCGTTCAGGTAGTAGCGAATGTCCTGATGCGCCATAGCGTATTGCACACGCGAGAGCAGATTTTTCAGCGCCTTTTGGGCGATACGGAAACTCTGACGCACATTCTGATCGATCTGCAGCGTCGGAAAATCTTGTGCTGGCAGTGTTTGCAAATTGAAACGGCTCTTGCCTGCCTTCAGGGTTAAACGGCTGTCGTCCTGATCAAAGCTCACAGTTGCACCGTCTGGAATGGCTCGCAGAATGTCCTGCAGCTTTTTGGCGGATACGGTGAGCTGGAAATCGACACCGCTCTCCATTGCCTGTTCGGTGCGGATCTGAATTTCCAAGTCTGTAGCGAGAAAAGACAGTACGCCGTTTTGTTTGGCAATCAGCACGTTGGACAGGATAGGCAGGGTGTGTCTGCGTTCGACAATACCGGTGACGGTAGTCAGGGGTTTGAGCAGTGCATCCCGTTCAGTCTGTAATAGCAACATGATGATAGTGTTCCTGATAATAGTTTGATAATGTGCGTTGTTTTCTGTGGATAACCGATTTTCTCTTTTTCAATCATCCACTTGCGTGTTTTCCAGAGTGTGAATCCAATCCGTCAGGTCCTGTGGGTTGTTTGTGTTGCGATTTTCCGCTCCACCGCGATCATGCAGTTGTCCACAAATTTCCCTGAGCTTGTACAGGATTTCATCCTCAGATTCTCCACCTGTTTGCTGTTTACTTCACTCAGTTGCGTAACATCTGGGTGAGCACGTTGTAATCATGATTCAGCTCGCTATCCGTCTGGCGCATCTGGGTGATGGTGCGACAGCCGTGCAGTACGGTTGTATGGTCACGTCCGCCGAATGCTTCGCCAATGGCCGGCAGGCTCATATGGGTCAGATCCTTTGTGAGTGCCATGGCAATCTGGCGTGGACGAGCAATATCGCGGGTACGCTTCTTGGAATGCATATCCGCCACCTTGATCTTGTAGAAGTCGGCGACTGTCTTCTGAATCGTCTCTACCGTGATCAGCTTATTACCGGCAGCAAGAATGTCCTTCAGTGCTTCCTTGGTCAGTTCCAGGGTAATCTGCTGACCGGTAAAGCGTGAGTAAGCCAGTACCCGCTTCAGCGCACCTTCAAGTTCACGCACATTGGAGCGGATATTCTTGGCGATAAAGAAGGACACGGTGGAATCAAGCTTGAATCCGTCTGTTTCTGCCTTCTTGTTCAGAATCGCCACACGCATTTCCAGCTCTGGAGGCTCGATCGCCACGGTCAATCCCCATCCAAAGCGCGAAATCAGGCGATCTTCGATGCCTTCAATTTCCTTGGGATAGCGATCAGACGTAATGATCAGCTGCTTATGGCTCTCAATCAGCGCGTTGTAGGCGTAGAAGAATTCTTCCTGCGTACGATTTTTGCCAGAGAAAAACTGAATATCATCAATCAGCAGTAAATCTAGCGAATGGTAGTAGCGCTTGAACTCGTCGAATGACTTGTGCTGATAGGCTTTCACCACATCTGCGACATAGCGTTCCGCATGGATGTAGCGAATGCGTGCCTGTGGATTATGCTGGTGGACATAATTGCCAATGGCCTGAATCAAGTGAGTCTTACCCAAACCCACGCCACCATACACAAACAGCGGGTTGTAGGCTTCGCCAGGATTTTCGGCGATCTGATGCGCAGCCGCACGCGCCAGCTGGTTGGCCTTACCGGTCACCAGCGTATCAAAGGTAAAACTAGGATTGAGGCGAGTGTTTTCGTTGGCGGCACCAATCTGACGGGCAGCATTACTGCCTGTGATGACAGCAGGTGCGGGCATTAACTCGCCATCATCCGGTATCAGGTTATCCACCGCTTCGGGAGGAGAAGGCGGCTCGTAACTTGCTGGCCCGGCTGGACGCATAGCGGGTTTGACGATCGGACGAACGGCGGGTGCATTCTGAGCAACCTGCAACTGCAGGGGCATCGCCTCGCCGAAAAAATCCTGCGCATAGCGCTCTATGATCGGCAGATAGCGATCTTTGACGAACTTGAGCGTAAACAGATTGGGCGCATACAGCATGAGACTGTCTTCAGCTGCCTCGAAGCGGAG
Source organism: Burkholderiaceae bacterium DAT-1 (assembly GCA_019084025.1). Lineage (NCBI taxonomy): Bacteria > Pseudomonadati > Pseudomonadota > Betaproteobacteria > Burkholderiales > Burkholderiaceae > Burkholderiaceae bacterium DAT-1. Next base: position 371,971 of record JAHRBI010000003.1, on the reverse strand, counting down.
GGGCTTAATCCAGGTGTTGAACTGCTGTGCGGACAACTCTTCGCCAAACCGCGCGAGACAGGCCGGCCAAAATTGCTCAACAGGTGACATCGTATCCAGTGTAAAACGGCAAAGCCGGGACGGTGAGCGCGATGCGGCATGTTGATACCGCGCGCATGTCATTGAAAGCATGACTGATATGTCATTCGTCACCTGTGTAAGATGACTACGTGGACAACCGTCCGGTCAAGGTTGATCGGAGGGCTATTCTATTCGTTTTCCACTATCTTATCCACAGGATCGCCAAGGGTAGATAGATAAAACAAGCATTGACAAGCTCGTGATTTTTATGTCTAATTGCGCGTTTCCGCATTTTGTAACCGTTCAAAGGTCCAGGCCATGAAACGCACTTATCAACCGTCAGTTGTTCGCCGCAAGCGTACTCACGGCTTCCTGGTTCGCAGCCGCACCCGTGGTGGCCGTGCCGTTCTGGCAGCCCGTCGCGCCAAGGGTCGTCACAGCCTGTCCGTCTAAGGACGCGCCGTGCAAGTCGAATCGACTGTCTCAATCAAGAGACAAGATTTGACAGGCCGCTTTACCCGGCAGCAACGCTTGTTAAAAACGGATGAGTTTTCATCCGTTTTTAATTTGCGCCGTAGCCAATCCAACGACTTCTTCCAGGTCTGGATCCGCCCTAACGGGTTGGATCGGGCCCGGTTGGGCGTGGTGGCTGCCAAGCGCGTCGACAAGCGTGCCGTGGGTCGCAATCGCGTCAAGCGATTGGTCCGCGAGCAATTCCGACTCCATGCGCCGCAGCTATGCGGACTGGATTTGATCGTCCGAGCTAAGCGTCCCCTCACGCATCGTAGCGATACGGGTCCTGCCCGCGCTGCGCTGCTTCGCTTGTTCAAGCGCTTTACGCCATGTCGCGACTCCTGATCGCGCTGCTCAAGGCGTATCGCGTATTGTTGAGCCCCTTGCTGGGGTCCAACTGCCGTTTTACCCCCACATGTTCGCAATATGCCATTGAAGCCATTGACAAACATGGCACATTTCACGGTAGCTGGCTTACAATGCGGCGGCTTTGCCGTTGCCATCCCTGGGGTGGTCACGGCCATGACCCGGTTCCACCCGTGATGCCGGGTTCACATTCAAGAAACTGACAGGACTTCCCTGCATGGACATCCGCAGACTGATCGTCTTTTTTATCCTTTCCTTCGCCATTTTGTTTGGCTGGAATGAATACCAGAAGCGCACGCATCCCGAACGGTTTGCCGTGCAGGAACAGCAACAGGTGACGGCCAAAGCCCAGCCTGTCGATGCTCAACCCAAGGCAGATGTGCCCGGCGGGCTACAGCGTGGTTCTCGCATCAAGGTCACAACAGACCTGATGTCGGCCGAAATCGATACGGTCGGCGGCGATATTCGTAAATTGGCCTTGCTCAAACATGGCCAGCACGACGATGCCAGCAAACCATTCGTACTGTTTAATGAGGCCTCGGGTGATACCTACGTAGCGCAGACCGGTCTGTTTGGTGGAAATGTCGCCAATCTGCCCTTTCATCGCACGCTGTTTACCGCACAAACTGGCGACTTCAAGCTGGTAGATGGCCAGAAAAATGTGGTCGTTCGTCTGGAAGCGCCTGAAGTTGCTGGTGTAAAAGTTGCCAAGATTCTGACGTTTACCCGTGATAGTTATGTCGTAGACGTAAAGTATGAAATCACCAACCGTGGCGCCACGCCGCTGACAACCTCTGCATACTTCCAATTGCTCCGTGACAGCCATGTACCGGAAGGCTCAGGAGGGGGCATGGGTTCGTCTTCTTTCACTGGTCCGGGCGTGTACGGCGACGAGCATAAGCTGGAAAAAATCGAGTTCAAGAAGCTCGATAAGGGTACGGCTGAGTATCCCAAGACTGCCAAGGATGGCTGGATTGCGATGATGCAGCACTACTTCACCAGCGCATGGATGCTGAGTCCGAATGGCGGGAAGAATGTCTGCGCGCCACAAGCATGTAATTTCGAAGTGAAGTCCACCGGTAGCGGCTTGTATACCGCTACGGCTGTGACGCATCTGCCAGCAATTGCATCCGGTACCACCTATTCCTTCTCCGTACCGCTGTATGCCGGTCCGCAGGAAACCCGTCGTCTGCAGGCTGCAGCCGAAGGTCTGGATCTGGTGAAGGATTACGGCATGTTTGCGGTGCTGTGTCGTCCGCTGTTTGCCCTGCTCGATCTGATCCACCAGTATGTGGGTAACTGGGGCTGGGCGATCGTGATCATGACCTTCATTATCAAGATCGCGCTGTATCCGCTGGCCGCGTCCAGTGCACGTTCGATGGCCAAGATGAAGCTGCTGGCCCCGCGCATGGAACGTCTGAAGGAAAAATACGGCGATGACCGCATGAAATTCCAGCAGGCGGTGATGGATCTGTACAAGCAGGAGAAGGTGAATCCGCTGGGCGGCTGTCTGCCGATTCTGCTGCAGATGCCGGTTTTCCTGGCGCTGTTCTGGACACTGTCGTCCGTCGTGGAAATGCGTCAGGCACCGTGGGCATTCTGGATTCACGATCTGGCCAAGCCTGATCCCTTCTATGTTCTGCCCATTCTGATGGCTATCACCAGCTATGTGCAGACCTTGTTCAATCCGCCTGCTACCGATCCGATGCAGGACAAGATGATGAAGATCATGCCAGTGGCGATGTCGGTGCTGTTCCTGTTCTTCCCGTCGGGTCTGGTACTCTACTATGTGGTCAGCAATGTGCTGCAGATCGCACAGCAATGGTGGATTACCCGTCAGATCGAGCAGGAAACAGCCGCTGCGAAGGCCAAGGCCTGATCGTTGTGGTGTAATCAACGATGCCGCCTTCGGGCGGCATTGTTGTATGTTGAAGTAGTGAACCATCGAATGTCCAAAGTGTGCCCCATGACGACCCTACCAAGCCGAGACACCATCGCCGCAATCGCCACCGCGCCGGGTAGAGGAGGGGTGGGTGTGATTCGACTGTCAGGTAGCGGATTGCAGCCATTGGCAACCCTGCTGGCGGGTAAATCACCCAAGCCGCGATTTGCCCACCATGTGCTTTTCACCGATGCGCAGGGGCAGATCATTGATGACGGCTTGCTGCTGTATTTCCCCGGCCCCGCCTCGTTTACGGGTGAGGATGTGATCGAGTTGCAGGGACACGGTGGCCCAGTGGTGCTGCAAATGCTGCTGCGTCGCTGTGTGGAACTGGGCGCGCGCTTGGCGGAGCCCGGCGAATTTACCCGGCGGGCGTTTTTGAATGACAAGCTCGATCTGGCACAGGCTGAAAGTGTCGCCGATCTCATCGATGCCAGCTCGGAAGCCGCTGCGCGCTCGGCTTTGCGTTCTTTATCAGGCCAGTTTTCCACACGGATTCACCAGCTGGTGGATGGGCTGATCAATTTACGGATGCTGGTAGAAGCGACGCTCGACTTTCCGGAAGAGGACATCGATTTTCTGGAAGCGGCAGATGCGCGTGGCAAACTCGCGCAAATAAGTACACAATTGGACGCTGTTTTATCCACTGCCCGTCAGGGGCAGTTGTTGCGCGAGGGCATGCATGTTGTGCTCATCGGCCAGCCCAATGTGGGTAAATCGAGTCTGTTGAATGCCTTAGCGGGATTCGATGCTGCAATTGTCAGTGACATTGCTGGAACGACGCGTGATACTGTGCGCGAGCTGATCCAGCTTGATGGCGTACCGGTGCATATTATCGACACTGCAGGTCTGCGTGATACCGATGATCATGTGGAACGCATCGGGATCGAACGGACATGGCAGGCCATTGAAAAAGCGGATGTGGCGCTGCTATTAATGGATAGTCGAGAAGGTATCACCGCACACGATCAGGAGATTCTGTCACGTCTGCCTGAACGTCTTGAATGCGTGCACCTATTCAACAAGATTGATCTCACCGGCGAATTGCCGGGAGTACGGACAGTTGATGCGCAAGAGACGATTCATGTCTCTGCCAGAGATGGGCGTGGACTGGCTGAATTGCGCACATCGCTGCTTGCACGGGTTGGCTGGCAAGGGGAATCTGAAGGGCTCTTTCTGGCACGGGAGCGCCATCTGGATGCGATTCGCCAAGCACAGCATCATGTGCAGACAGCGAATGTGATCTGGCAAAGCGTCGAATTATTTGCTGAAGAATTGCGCTTGGCGCAGAACGCGCTATCCTCCATTACAGGTGAATTCACTGCAGATGACTTGTTGGGCGAAATTTTCAGCCGTTTCTGTATTGGTAAATAAAGCAGATAGTGTGGTGTGGAGTAGGATTAAATTGCGGTGTGCAAATAGATGAATTTTTTGCAAAAACACCAAAAGAGTGTGGAAGGGCGTACAATTAATTCACTAATTGATTGAATCCGGACCTGTTCTGGTCGATCTTTCAATCAAGAGGTATTTTCAGACCGATTGCCTGTCTCAAAACAGGACAACTCAGATAGCATGAAAAGTAAACAAACAATCAAACACAATAAGCCGGCGACATCGAGCCACGAAGCTGCTCAGGCACGCGCTGCACTGGAGGCGCTGTTTGGCGATGCCCAACCAGCGGTGAATACCGATCCTAAATTGCCCGATGGCGATGCACTGGTTGCGCGCAAGGCAGCGGAAGCCAAGGTAGTTTCCTCCAAGATCGACCTGCTGCGCCGCAAGCGCGAAGCACTGGACGAAATCTTACGTGAAGCACAGCGCCACGGACTGACAATCGACGACCTGCGTTCGACCTGATAGACCTAAACTGCAGGCCGACGTTTTTTAGACGGGTTCGGGCCCGATGATGGCGCTTGCCGTTTTGAGCGCTTCTGCTGCTGCCGGCACGCCGCAGTACACAGCAGCATGAAGGAGCACTTCACGTATCTCATCGGGATGTGCGCCATTATTGATTGCGCCACGCAGATGGCCTTTCAGTTCCTGGGTGCGGCCAAGCGCTGTCAGCATGGCCAGCGTCACCAGACTGCGTGTTTTCAGATCAAGCCCGTCACGTTGCCAGACGCTGCCCCAAGCATGCTGGTTGATGAAATCTTGCAATGGACGTGTAAAAAAGTCGGCATTGGCATGCGCTTGGTCGACAAACACATCGCCCATCACCTGACGGCGAACCGCTTCGCCTGCCTGGCGGGTATCGTCCATCTTTATCTCCCGAACAATCATCGTTACATCTCAAGAGATGCATTGTCGCGCGGCATGCTGCGTCGCAGCAATTTTCTTGGCGATACGGACGCGAATGTGTGGGAAAAAAGATGAGTCCCGGAGCGGGGCTGGGGGCGGACGGCTGGGGAAATCCTGCCGGTCGAGACGGCGGAAAACGGGTTTCCGCGTCTCGAAGAACTGGCTGTGCCTGGCATCTGGTTCGCCTAGATTAGGGCTCAGTATCAGATGGACGCTGACGCCGCGAACCGATGCAGCTTGGGTAAGTAAATCTACTGCGATGAAAATGCCTGTATTTTAGGCAGTACGTTCTACACGAACAGCTTCGTCAGTCTGGTTGTCCAGATTCACGGGTGTTTTCAGTGTGGATGCCATGGCAATCACGACCAGGATGCCAATTGCAAAGACGAACGTGGCATCGAAGAGTTCATTCAGACGGTGCTTCATGGTGCTGCTCCTTGCTGTTTCGGAATGTGTGTATTATCCACCACAGACCATTACAGAAAAATTGACGTGCGACAAATAGTATGAATATGGGTGTGGGATGCGATTGGGTGCGATGAATTGCGAAGTACACACCCACACCCTTCAAGATAGATGCTGCAGTGCAAGAAGTCAGAAAGTGTCTAAGAATCAGCGCTTAAACAGTGCAAGTGCTAATTCACGTTGCGTTGCATGATCTACCACTGGCAGGGGATAGTCTCGTCCCAGTTCAATGCCTTTTGCTTTCAGATTGAGCGGTTTGGCCAGCCAGGGTGCATGAATGTCGGCCTCGTGCAGTAATGCCAGTTCCGGTACGTAGCGGCGGATGAAGCGACCATCCGGGTCGAATTTTTCTGACTGGCTGACCGGATTAAAGATGCGGAAATAGGGTTGCGCATCACAGCCCGTGCTGGCAGCCCATTGCCAGCCGCCATTGTTGGCAGAGAGATCGAAATCGATCAGATGTTCGGCGAAATAGCGTTCGCCCCAGCGCCAGTCGATGAGCAGGTCTTTTACCAGAAAGCTGGCAGCAATCATGCGCAGGCGATTGTGCATAAAGCCGGTGCGATTAAGCTGGCGCATGGCCGCATCGACAATGGGGTAGCCAGTCTGTCCATCGCACCATGCCTTGAACAGCGCGGGATCGTTGGGAAAGGGCAGGGCATCGTATTCTGGTTTGAAGGCATGTTCGACCACATCGGGGCGGTGCCAGAGGATTTGCTGGTAGAAATCGCGCCAGATCAGTTCCGACAGCCAAGTTTGCGAGCCTTCGTCCTGATGCTGGAGTGCATAGCCTGCCAGTTCTCGGATGGATACCGTGCCAAAGCGTAGATGCACCGACAGATAGGACACGCCTTTCTTGCCGGGAAAATCACGAGCCACGTGGTAGTCGGGCATCCGATCAAGAAAGTCTGCCCACAGGGCTTCGGCACCTTCTGTACCGGGTTTGACCCCGAGTTCGCGTAGATTCGTCTCGCAAAAGCCAATATCCGCCAGACTTGGCATAGGTTCGGGTTCGCGTGGCGATAGCGCCCCGATATAACGCTGCACTGGATAAGGTTTGACGTGAAACGGCGTAACAGCCTTGAGCCAGGCGCGCTTATACGGTGTGAAAACCGAGTACATCTTGCTCTGGCCTGTCAGGATTTCGCGCTGTTCGAAAATAACCTGATCCTTGAATGAATGCAGGTTTGCGCCATGCGCTGCCAGTTGGTCGGCAACGCCTGCATCTCGGGCGATGGCACCTGGTTCGTAATCTCGATTGCAATACACTGCGTGTGCGTTCAGTTGCTGTGCAAGCTGGGGTATCAGGGTGCGGGCGCTTCCGGTGCGCACCAGCAAATCACTGCCCTTAGCCTGTAGCGCGTGTTTCAGTTCGGCAATGCAACTGTGGATAAATTCGACGCGGCGATCTGTGCGTGGCAGGTGATCGAGAATATCGGTATCAAATATGAATACCGGAATGACCGGATGACCAGACTTCAGCGCGTGATAGAGCGCGGCGTGGTCGTGTACTCTCAGGTCGCGACGAAACCAGCATATAACGGGCGATTGATTCATGTGCGGGCCAAAGAAAAAGGGGCGACACCGATGGTGCCGCCCCTTGTGTATAAGTTCAAGTCTGAATGTAGTCAGGCTGATGCGGTCGCAGTGGATTAGCCACCGAGCTGGGCATTGACCTTGCTGACATCTTCCTGACTCAGCGTACCCACTGCCTGACCCAGACGCAGGCGGTTCAGCTCGTACTGATAACGTGCGTTCGACAGGTCACGTTTGGTCTGGTAGTAACTTTGCAGGACATTGAGTACATCCAGTGATGTACGCACACCGACATCCTTGCCCAGCCGGGTGGAGTCGAGATTGGTCTGGGCAGACACCAGTGCTTGTTCGTATGCCTTGATTTGCGCTGCGCTGGCTTTTACGCCAAGGAATGCCTGTTTGGTATTCAGGGCAACCTGACGCGTTGTGGCTTCAAGATCCTGGCCAGCTGCATCGCGTTGATGCATGGCCTGGCGATTGACAGAGGAAAGCACGCCACCTGTATAAAGCGGCACATTCAGATTCAGTGTGACCGACATGCCGCGCTGGCTACCGCCGCCCATGGCATCGGCCATGCTCATGCCGTTTGGCAGGGTGGGCGAGTTGAACTGGTGTGTCTTGGTGTAGCCACTGCTCAGTGTGAGCGACGGTTGCTTGATCGCGCGTGATTTTTCTATCTCTAAGGTAGCAACTTCAAGTCCGGCGCGCTTTGCGAGAATTTGCGGACTGCTATCGTTTGCACGCGCAATCCATGCAGCGACATCGGCGGGTTCAGGCAGTTGAGCCTGCTGACGGGTGCCCAAGGGTGCCAGATTTTCAGCCGCCATGCCTGTGGTTTGCTGGAAGGCAGCCTGCTTGACCAGCAATTCGTTTTCGGCGGCGATTTCCTGTGCCAGGATGCCGTCGTAACGTGCCTGAGCATCGTTGGTGTCAGTGATGGTGGTCGAACCCACTTCAAACGTTTTCTTGGCCTGAGCCAGCTGTTCGGACACGGCGTTCTTTTGCGCGCGTACAAATTCAAGGCTGTCCTGAGCCAGCAGCACATCAAAGTAGGCTTGTGCCACGCGGATGATCAGATCCTGTTCGGCAGCGCGGAAGTTCACGGCATCCTGCTGCGCCTGAACCAGTGCCTGCGACTTGCCGACGATCTTGCTGGTTTCGAACAGCGTTTGTGTAATGCCGATGGAACTGCTCAACGATGCCTGACTGGTGGCGGTGGAGCCGGAATAGGTACTGGACAGGCCAACTTGAGGCAGGAACTGGCCTTTGGCTTGCACGACGCGTTCCTTGCTAGCTTCGAAGCTGGCAGAAGCAGCGGCATAGGTCGCATCGTACGCTTTGGCATTCTGATAAACGGCGGCCAGATCGACTGCATGTGCAGCGCTGCCCGCGAACAGCAGCGCGATGGCTGCCTGCAGTGAAAGACGTTTCATCCTCTGTTTCCTTGTTGTGATGATCGATCTGGCTCGTCCAGACATACTCACAAGTATCTTAATTCAAAATGCGGGCTGTGGATAGATTCCGCAGCCCGGTATTGTGCCTTCTGCAACTCAGACTGACGACTGCGGTTTTTGCGCTTTGTAGCATGCCGCATACAAAGCAGGCAGGAAGAGTAGTGTCAGCACGGTCGCGACCAGCAATCCACCCATGATGGCCCAGGCCATCGGGCCCCAGAATGTAGACTGGGTGAGCGGGATCATTGCCAAGATGGCCGCAGCGGCAGTCAGCATGATGGGACGGAATCGCCGTACTGCCGATTCGATAATCGCATCCCATAATGTCATGCCAGTACGCACATCCTGATCGATTTGATCCACCAGAATCACAGAGTTCCGCATGATCATGCCGGCCAGCGCGATCACACCCAGCTGTGCCACAAACCCGAATGGCACCTGGAAGGTGAGTAGAATCGCCGACACGCCGATCAGACCCAGTGGCGCGGTGACCAGCACCAGCAGCATCTTGCCGATATTCTGCAACTGGATCATGAGCAGCGTCATGACGGTCAGCAGCATGAGCGGCATGACTGCAGAGATGGATGCCTCTGCCTTCTTGCTCGACTCCATGGAACCGCCAATCTCGATGCCGTAGCCCAGTGGCAGGGTATCGGCCAGCTTCTTCACCTCCGGCCAGATCGCCATCGTGACATCGGGTGCCTGCGCACCGACTGCATCGGCACGCACCGAGATCGTCGGGACACGGTTACGACGCCAGATGATGCTCTCTTCACTTTCCAGCTTCAGGTGCGCGATTTGCGACAGTGGCACGAACTGGCCGTTGCGCAGATGAATCTGCGTATCTTTCAGCGTAGCCAGTTCGCTACGTTCGTTGCGCACCAGACGCGCCACCACATCGATATTCTGATCACCTTCGCGATATTGCGTCAGCGGTGCGCCGGTCAGTGACGTTTGCATGGCTTCGGCCACCTGTTGCGAGGTAATACCGAGCGTCATCGCCTTGTTCTGGTCAATGTCCAGTTTCATCACCTTCACGCGCTCACCCCAGTCGGTGTTCACATCGCGTGCGTGCGGATTCTTGCGCATCAGCACGGCAACTTTTTCGGCAATTGCTTTGATCTTGTCGGCTTCCGGCCCGTATACCCGGAATTGCACCGGGTACCCGACAGGCGGCCCGTTTTCCAGTCGTGTCACGCGGCCGCGCACCAGCGGGAAGTCGGTGGCAAACAGCTGCTGGATACGCTTGTACACGTTTTCACGGACATGCTCGTTCTTGGTCATGACGGTGAGCTGACCAAAGTTCAGATTGGGCAACTGCTGATCCAGCGGCATGTAGAAGCGCGGACTTCCAGAACCGATGTACGACGTAACGGAGGCCACATCCGGGTCCTTCTTCAGAATGGCTTCAAGGCGCTTGACCTCGCGATCGGATGCCTCGAACCCGGCTGCCTGTGGCAACCACAGATCCACCATCAATTCCGGACGGCTGGATGCCGGGAAAAACTGCTTCGGCACGAATTTGAAGAGCCCGGCTGCGACGATAAATGCCACCAGTGTCGCCAGAATGACGGTTTTGCGATAGGTCAGACACCAGGTGACGATATTGCGGAAGACGCGGTAAAAGCCCTTCTGATAGACCGCAGATTCATCGTGATGCTCACCGTGTTTCATTTCCGGCAGCAGTTTGTAGCCAATCCACGGTGTAAAGACCACGGCCACGATCCACGACAGGATCAAGGCAATCCCTACCACCTGGAAAATCGATACGGTGTATTCACCCGCACCGGATTTAGCCAGACCAACCGGCATGAAACCGGCGGCGGTAATCAGCGTACCGGTCAGCATCGGGAAGGCGGTGGAGGTATAGGCGTAGGTGGCCGCGCGCGTGCGATCCCAGCCCTGTTCCAGTTTTAGTGCCATCATTTCTACGGCGATGATGGCATCGTCGACCAGCAGACCCAGCGCAATAATGAGCGCACCGAGTGAAATGCGCTGCAGATCAATACCGAAGATGTACATCGCCAGGAAGGTCATGGCCAGCACCAGCGGAATCGACAGGGCGACGACGATGCCAGTGCGCACACCCAGCGACAGGAAAGATACGATCAGCACGATGGCGACGGCTTCCAGCAGGCTTTCCATAAATTCGCCAATGGCGTGATGTACCACATTGGGCTGGTCGGAAATGGCATGAATCTCGATCCCGACGGGCATGGACGCATTGAGACGCTTGACGGTGGCCTCGATGCCGCGACCCAGCGCAATCACATCCGATCCTTCTTTCATGGAGAGTTGCAGGCCGATGGCATCCTTGCCATTAAAGCGCATGCGGAATGTGGGCGGATCGGCATAACCGCGTGTGACCGTGGCAACATCACCCAGACGAATCACACGATTGCCGCTGCGAATGCCAATGTTACGGATGCTGTCGATGGAATCGAATTCACCAGAAACGCGCAGTGCAACACGCTCGACACCTGTTTCCACCACACCTGCCGGCACCATGGCATTGGTCGCCTGCAGTGTCTGGTAAACGAGTGAGGGATCAATGCCCAGTGTGGATAAACGCGCATTGCTGATCTCGATAAAGATCTTTTCATCCTGATCGCCCAGCATGTTTGCACGATTGACTTCGGGGATACGCAGAAACTCGGTACGAGCCAGTTCGACCTGCTTTTTCAGATCTGCATAGCTGAATCCATCGCCGGTAAAGGCATAGATATTGCCGAAGGTGTCGCCGAATTCGTCATTGAATACCGGGCCGATGACACCTTGTGGCAGGGAACCACGAATATCATTGATGCGCTTGCGCACCTGATACCAGTTTTCCTGAACCTGCTGCTTGCCGCGAATGCCTTCACCGAGGCTGATAATCACCTGCGCCTGGCCTGCACGGGCAAAGCTCTTGGTGTAATCGATATCGGCGATGTCCTGAAGCTTTTTCTCGATCTTGTCGAGCACCTGCTTTTCCATGGTCTCGGCAGAGGCACCCGGCCAGTAGGCCTGTACGACCATGGCCTTGAAGGTGAAGTCAGGGTCTTCCTTTTGTCCCAGCTTTTGCCAGGTAAACAGGCCTGCCAGCACAATGGCGATGATCATATAGATCACCATCTGCTGGTGTTTGATTGCCCATTCGGACAGATTGATGGATTTCATCGGGTGCCACCTTCCAGCAGCTTGACGATCTGCCCCGCATGCAATTGATGGGTCCCGGCGGTCACAATGCGCTCGCCGGCCTTGATGCCGGCGGTAATCCACACGCGGTCACCCTCTGGCTGGGTGATGCTGACCTTGCGCAGTTGCACCTCGGATTTGCCTGGCTCCACGATCCAGACCTGCGGCTGGCCAGTCTGGTCGTAAATTGCAGTCAGTGGGACCGGGATACGGCCTTCGGCTGACTGGCCGACCAGATTCACATTGGCGGTCATGCCCAGGCGCATGGCCTCATCCGGACGCGTGACGGTGATGCGTGCCGCGTAGGTGCGGGTAAGGGCATCGGTATCCGGTGCGATTTCACGTACTTTGCCGACATAGTGGCGCTGTGCATCCGCCCACAGCGTAATGTCGATTTCCTTGGCCTTGCGCAGCTCATTGACGCGCGATTCCGGCACATTGATGGCAATTTCGCGTTCGCCATCGGAGGCAAACGAGAACACCGGCTGACCCGCAGCCACCACCTGACCCGTTTCGGCCAGACGCGCTGCGATCACCCCATCCTGTTCGGCTCGCAGCGAGGTGTACTGTTCCTGATTCTGGCTGAGTTTATATTGCGCTTCGGCGGTGCTGAGTGCGCTCTTGCGGGCATCCAGCTGAGCCTGACTAATGAATCCCTTGGCTTTTAGTTCCAGCGCGCGCTGATAATCATCGCGCGCCTGCTCGAATTGCGATTTGGCGGCACTGGCCTGCAATTGCGAATCCTGTGGATCGATACGGGCGAGTATCTGACCCTTGCGCACGCGATCACCGGTATCCACCAGACGTTCGATCAGTTTGCCGGGAATACGGAAGCCGAGTTGCGCTTCATGACGGGCATGTACCTCGCCGGAAAAACTGGCGCTGACATTGCTGGCCGCTGCTGTTGCGACAATGGTGCGCACCGGACGAGGCGGCTGGGCAGTGGATTCTTCCTTGCTGCAAGCGAGCAGCATCAGGGCGGCTGCGGTCATCAATGAAACGGTCTTCAAGGTGGTCACTGCAGGTCTCCTTCGGGCCTGGGGAGCAGCCCGTTGATCAATGTGTCAATGGCATGGTGCACATAATCGTCCAGACTGATGTGCTCAAAATTACAACAGGCGGCCGGTGTGTGTTTCCACAGCATGGCCATGAGAATCGGAGCGATGACGACTTTCACCGTGATCGGGATATCCACAGGTTTGAATTCGCCGCGCTCGATGCCGTATGCGAGTGCGCGGGCGATCAATGCTTCGCCCGGATCAATCACGGCTGCGCGATGCAGTTCGGTCACCGCCGGGAAATTTCCGCCTTCGGAAAACAGTAGCTTGGCGATTGCTGAATAGCGGGTCGCGCCGATGGCATCCCACCAGCGGCTCAGAATCTGGCGCAGTGTCTCGGGTGCCGGTCCTGCAAAGGTGGAAAACTCGGCAATCGCCTTGTGCAGTACAGGTGCAAAGGCGTCGTTTACCAGCGCCTTGAAAATGTCTTCCTTGTTGGGGAAGTAACGGTACAAGGTACCTGCCGTCACGCCTGCACGCTTGGCAATGTCGTCCATGCGCGTGGCGCTGAAGCCCTTTTCTGCAAACAGATCGAGGCTGGCGTCGAGAATCTCGCCCGGCCGCGCTTCTTTGCGGCGTGTCCAGCGCGTGATGGCTTGCCCGATGGGGCAGGGGGTGTCTTCGTGGCTCATAAAGTAAATGAAGATTCATTTAAATACTGGAGCGAAGTGTAGCGTTGGCAGATGGCGTGCGCAAGTGAGATGGATGAGTGGATGAGTGGATGAGTGGATGAGTGGATGAGTGGATGAGTGGATGAGTGGATGAGTGGATGAGTGGATGAGTGGATGGACAATGAAGGATTTGTGAAATTATTAATATATTCTAATAATTCAAGTTATTTAATGTCGAATTTCCGTTTATTTTGAAATTAAGTAATGGCGTAAAAATGCTGAAACGTAATATTTAAAGTTGCTATTTTTCATTTTGGTTGAGATCATATTTACGGATGTTAATGATGTGATGTGTCTTTTATAGCACTTAAAAATTACGATGTCATATTTAGATGGATGTAACGGTTCCATTTCCGAGTTCTAAGCCGCACTGGTGTGCATTCTTATTGCGCTACGGTATAATTTATTTATACATAAATCCAAAAGTGTAAAGAAGTGTGATTGATCGGTTTGGGTCTTTCATTTTCTTTCTTTTTGTGTGCTCGGCCGCATCGCGTGCGGAGCGCTTCAAATCAAGGATTGCAGCTGCATGAGAGTGCCAAACTTCCTTCGTCGGGCAGAAATTAAGGTGGTTCAGATGCTGGCCAGGCATCCTGAAGCCTTGCCTGTGCTATGGGGCAGTGTGTTGGCGATGGTTCTGTGGCTGGCGTGGTTGCCCGTTGAAAGTTCGACCCAGCTGCTGATTGCCTACGGTATCGTTGCCTTGCTGTTGGTGTTGCGACGTTTTCCGCATTTTGAATCACTCCGGATATTCTTTCTGGTGCTCGCCGGATTTGTCACGATGCGCTATTTTTTCTGGCGCACGATGAATACCCTCGGGTACAACGATCTGGCCAGTTGGTGTGCTGCAGTGACGCTTTATATAGCAGAGGCGTACGGTATTACGGTGTCATTATTGGGTATATTTGTAAATATCCGTCCATTGATTCGTAAGCCTGTTCCGCTGCCTTCCGATCAGGCGCTTTGGCCAAGCGTCGACGTCTATATTCCAAGTTACAACGAACCTGAAGATCTGCTGGAAATCACAACAGCAGCCGCCATGCACATTCGTTATCCCAGGGAAAAGCTGCGGGTGTACCTGCTGGATGACGGCGGGACGGTGCAAAAGCGCAATGACAGTAATCCTGAGAAGGCTGCTGAAGCTCAGGCCCGGTTTGAGTCGCTACAGCGTCTATGCGAACGCTATGGCGCGCATTACCTGACGCGTGAGCGCAATCAGCATGCCAAGGCGGGTAACCTCAACGCGGCTCTGCCTAAAACCCATGGTGATCTGATCCTGATTCTGGATGCGGATCACGTGCCTACCATCGATATTCTGGAAAAGACAGTCGGTACGTTCGTGGATAACGAGAAGATGTTTCTCGTGCAGACGCCTCACTTTTTTATCAATCCCGATCCGGTCGAAAAAAATCTTCAGGTTTTTGGCCAGATTCCCAGTGAAAACGAGATGTTCTATTCGGTGATCCAGCATGGTCTGGATTTCTGGGGTGCATCATTTTTCTGTGGCTCGGCAGCGGTTCTGCGCCGTAAATATCTCATGGAAGTGGGCGGCATTTCTGGTAGCTCGATTACCGAGGATGCGGAAACTGCCTTGTCTTTGCACTGTAAGGGCTACGAGAGCGCGTATATCGGCCATCCCATGATTTCCGGCCTGCAGCCGGAAACCTTCTCGGGCTTTGTGGTGCAGCGTGTACGCTGGGCGCAGGGGATGGTACAGATTTTTTTGCTGTCCAATCCGCTGAGACAAAAAGGGCTGAAACTGTGGCAGCGCCTATGCTACTTCTCTAGCTCGTTTTTCTGGTTTTTCTCCTATGCCCGCGTGGTATTTCTGCTGGCACCGTCTGCCTTCCTGGTGTTCGGCATGCAGATCTACAACGCGACGCTGACCCAGTTTGTTGCTTATGCACTACCGCATGTGGTCGCCGTGACGCTGGTGTCGGATTATCTATTTGGCAAAGTGCGCTGGGCATTTATCTCCGAACTATACGAGCTCATGCAGTCCTTATATGCCTTGCCCGGCATCATTACGGTGTTTCGCAATCCTCGTGCCCCGCAATTCAAGGTGACGCCAAAAGGCGAGCATCTGGACGAAGATTTTATTTCCCAGCTTTCGGGGCCGTTTTATGTGATCTATCTTTTGCAATGGGTATCGATTGCATTTGGTATCTGGCGGTATTTTGATCAACCGCTTACCCGCGACGTGACGGTGATCACACTGGGGTGGGCCATTTTCAATCTGTTGCTGCTGCATGCGGCCATCGGTGCGTTGTTCGAACGCAAGCAGCGTCGGGCCGTGCCGCGCATGCCTGCCGATATGCCGGCCACGATCCTTGTCCCCCAGCATGACGAAGTACCGGCGCGTATCGTCGACTTGTCGACATCTGGTGCACAAATGATTGTGGATCGTGCAGTGATGGATCGTGTAGATCAGGTGCTGGGTGGACATGCCATTCTTGCCGTACGTAATCCTGCGACTCGTCAGGAGGCGCATCTGTCAGTGGATTTGCGTAACAGGCGCCCGATTGATGCGCATCAGGATGTGATTGGCGTGGCATTTAGCGGCAAGACGCCCGAACAGATTACGCAAATGGTGCTGCTAGCCCATGGGGATAGCCAGCGCTGGAAGGAATACCGGGATTCGCGTCCTGGTCAGGAGTCGGTTTTCCACAGTTTGTTTGTACTGATCCGTATCGGCTTTGTACATTCATTTGTCCATTGGAATTCGATTCTGGTGATTGCCTATGAATGGCTATCCGACACAGCACACTCCATGTCTGCCGGTCCGCGCGAGCGTTACCGGCGCTGGAAGTCGGATATATCTGGGTGGTTGAGGAAGTTGGTTTAGCGTAAACCAGGCAGTGAGTTGGCATTGCTCGTGCTGTGGTTCGGGACGCGACAGGCCTTTCAAAAATAACGGGGATATGCAGGTCAATATGACAAATCGGATGATGAAGTTTCTCATGACTAAAGTAGTCATGCGCGTGGCGCTACTGGCCATGGGCGTGATGGCGGCCGCGGTGCCTGTGACCTTCAAGCTAGAACAGCTTCAACCGAATCCGGAGCCGATCCGCTTGCGCAATGCCGCGAGCGAATATGCGCTCTTTATCCCGATGTCCGCCCGTGAACAAACCAAGTCCATGGTGCTGAATCTTGAGGCGACCAATTCGATTTCCCTGACCAAGGAACGATCACAGCTGATGGTTCAGTTGAATGGCCGTGCGGTGGCTCAGGTGGCGCTGTCTCCGTTACAGCCCGAGCTGCATGCGACAGTGCGCATCCCCGTTGAATGGCTGAAGCCGGGCTACAATCGCCTGTCTTTTACCGTCGCCCAGCATTACACCATTCAGTACTGTGAAGATCCTGCTGCACCTGAACTGTGGACAGATATCAACCCGACAGCGTCAACGCTGACGGTCGATACCGAGCTTAAGCCTACTTCGCCGCGTTTGTCTGATCTAAACGATTTGTTTGATGCCAAGCAATGGACGCCGCGTCATTACACTGTCGTGACAGGTCGTCAGCCGGGTGAAAATGAAGTCAGCTGGGGTGCACTGGTAACACAGGGTGCGGCATTACGTTTGTCCTATCAGGGGGCAAGCATTCGCCATGTGGCCGCCGCCTCCCAGGCGGATGTCGCCAAGATTGAAGGTGCAGATCTGATTGTGGCGGGCTCGCGTGATGATCTTGTTAATCTATTGCCAGCAACGATTGTCGGTCAGATTCGTGACGGCTATCTGGGCGTGTTCCCGCATCCCGGAGATAACCGTCACTTCATGCTGGTGGTAAGCGGTACGAATCCTGAGCAGGTCACCCGTGCGGCACAGGCATTTGCGCTGATGTCTTTCCCTGTCCCTGACACGGTCTCCATGGATGTCAGTGCGGTTCATGCCCCCACACTGACACCCTACGCAGCCAAGAATTATGTCCGCGAGAACTCGATCTATCGTTTCAAGCAACTGAACTTCAAGACCACCGCTGTACAAGGTATGTATCCCGCACCGATCAGCCTGGAAATGAATTTGCCAGCTGATCTCTATGCAGATGAAACCGCTAACGTCGAATTTCACCTGCACATGTCCTATGGCGCGGCCCTGCGCAAGGATTCCGTGCTGAATGTGCTTGTGAACGGTCGATTTGAACGTGCGATTCTGCTGGATGAGCAGGATGGCGCGATGTTCCGTGACAAAGTGGTGAAGATTCCGCTGCGCTCATTCCGTCCGGGACCCAATACCATCAATTTTGCCGCGAGTCTGATGCCGATGATGACGGGGCAATGTATTGCGGTACAAAGCGCCAATTTGCTGCTGACCATGTTTGATGATTCCTGGGTCAGTCTGCCCAATGCATCGCATTATGGCGAGCTACCGAATCTCGAAACCACTGTGCGAACCGGCTATCCCTATGCCGTATTGCCGGATGGGCGTGATGTCGCGCTGTATATTGCAGGGCGTGATAGCGATACCTTATCTGCAGCCTGGATGCTGGCAGGCAAACTCGCTCAGCGTCGTGGATATCCGATGCTGGAGGCGCTCTACACCTTCAATGTGCCACCCAAAGATCGCCATGTGCTGGTAGTGGGTACCACTGCGGCTGTGGATCGTGAATTCCTAAAGGGTGCGCCGATTGAGTTCGGTGATCCGACACGCAGTCACCATACTACGGGTGTCGATCAGGATGCCGCGGCCACATCGTGGTGGAGCCGTTTGGGTGATCGGTTCGGCATGCAGGATACCAGCCGCCCTACCGTCCTGAGTCGCATTGATGGTCGTACGGGCTTGGGTGACCAGATTCTCGTCATGCAATACCAATCGCCGCAATCCTCCAGTCAAGCGGTGACTGCACTGTTGGCCAGTACCCCGCAGACACTGCGTTCAGGCATGGTTGCACTGAGCGAACCGAGCCGCTGGGATGGTATGAATGGCGATGTTGCGGTATGGAAGCCGGGTATGGAAAACGTGCTGACCCAGCGCATGGGGCCAACCTTTGCGCTGGGCAGTATCAATGCACCCGATATGTTGATGTACTGGCTGTCCAAACATCCATGGATAGGTGGTATCTGCCTGCTGCTGGTGATCGGCTTGTTTGCCCTGCTCACCCGTCATCTCTTGCGTCGTTTCCGTAAGCGTTACCACGCTGGTGTCGAAGAAATTTGATCATCAGGACGAGTCGCATGCGTGAAATAAGTCGCACGAATTCAGGGATGGCTGTCATGGACGCCATCCCGAGGGAAGGAGAGGCTTGATGAACAAGCTTGAAACGGTTTCGCTGAATGTGATGATGGCACTGGCCTTGATGGGTGGTGCCGAAGCTGCAGAGCTGGTGCGTGGTCAGAAATACATGGCCTTGCAGATTGGTGCGTCGTCTACGCTGGCAGGTGCACAGCAAATTGCCCGTCAGGCTGGTGATTTGCCACATGTGCGGATTGTGCGTATCGGTGGTCGCTATCTTGTTCGAGCAGGATTTTGGGATAACGCAGCTGAGGCGCAGAACCAGCTGAATCTGATCAAGGCGCGGATGCCCCAGGCGGCAGTGCTGTCCTCTCAGTATCTCCCGGAACTCTTCCTGCCGCTTGAAGGTACGGCTGCAGCAGTGCCGGCAACCGCAATTGAAGGCGCCGCACAAAGCAATTTGCAACTGGGCGCGAGCACCGGGCGCATTGCTGTTGATGCCGGGAATAGTCGCCTGAGCGATTACCGCCGCCAGCAGCGAACTGTCCAGGCTGAAGACAAACAGCAGCGAAATATCGTGACGGAGTCCGGCACGGATTCACCGCTAGCGAGTCGCGATTCGGCAGAAGAGTCCAGTTCTGTACCTATGCCGCGCAAGGTTGAAGCCAAGAGCAAAGCACCCGTAGCTTCCGCAGCTGAACCTAAGCCGACAAACACTGTGCGCGTGGATGAGCGTCCACTGTGGCAGTTGTTCAATGATCGCAAGTTTGCCGAAACGCGCATGCTCATCGAGCGTTTGCAATCGACCTATGCAACGTGGCGTCCGCCGGTGCAGCTGGTGCAATTGCTGGATAAGGCCGAGCGTGAAGACATGATCAAGCAGCGTCTTGCACAGGCCACACCTGAAGACCTGCAGCGTATGGCTCGCGATCCCTCATCCATGTTGGGCTGCGCTACATCTGGCGATACATTGGCAATTGCCGAGCGACTAGCCAAACTGGGTGATGTGGAAGGGTCACGTTTACTCTTCTCTCGTTTGGTGCCCAAGTGCCCAACATTCGATATCCGTCTGGCCGCGTTATACAAAGCGCGTGATGTATTGCCCAATAGTGAATTTGAAATGCTGTTGTTGCTTGAGCGTTCGGCCGGACAGCGTGATGGAAAGGGCGACAAGGAGCTGTCCAAGCTGATGGAAGTGAGCAAGGGGCCGAATGAAACCCCCTTGTGGGACTTATACAAGCGACAGCAATTTGATCAATATGATGCACTGGTCGCTCAGCTCAAGCGTGATTTCCCGCGCTGGAGTCCACCCGCAAACCTGGCCGGTCTGGTAGAGGAGTCGCGGAAACAACAGCGTCTGGCACGAATTTATCAGAGTGCGGGCGTAGCCTCGAACGCTTCGTCATCAGCGCCGGTTGTGGAAAGTTCAACTGCCATGTCCGCGCAGGCCGGGCAATGTTCAGACTATCGGACGATTTGGCGCGATGCTGAAAAGGCAGCTCAATCAGGGGATACGTCTGGTGCCAGACAGCAGTTGGAAGCACTGGTACCCGGCTGCAATCAATTTGGTGTGCGTCTGGGTACTTTGCAGGCGGCCAAACGCTTTCTGCCGGAAGTAGAGTTCAAGGTACTGGTAAAAAGGGAACGGGAAGCCGGTATCCGCAACGAAGCCGAAGATAAGCAGCTGCTTGCATTGGTCGGCAAGGTGGCGGGCCCGGACGAGCAGGTGTTGATCGGCCTCGCCGAACAGCGCCGTTTCGAAGAGTTACGCGTGCTGGTGGCCAGCCTGAAGCAGGAGTTTCCTGATTGGACGCCGAGTGCCCGCCTGCAGAGCAAAATGCAGGAAGGCCAGCGCGTTGCCAATATTGATCGCCTGATTGCCGACGGCGATTTGCGTGCCCTGCGTGCCTTTGTGACCAATGGCTCCGATGGCCTGGGTTGCGAAGATCCGGGTACGCTGGTCAAGGTGGCTGAAGCACTGAGTAAGGCAGGTGATGTGCCGCGTGCTGTGGGATTGATGCGCCGTATCGTACCGAAATGTACGCCCTCGGAACGACGCATTGATGCGCTGGCCGATGCGGCAAAGTGGCTGCCCACGCAGGAATTCCAGAATCTGGTGTTGCTGGAACGTGCTGCCGGCAATCGCGATGCGGCTGCTGATCGCAAGCTGAAAGCATTGCTGGATACGCCCCGTGGCCCAGATGAGCGGCCACTATGGGAGTTGGTGAATGCTGGACGCATTGCTGATTTACAGGGTGTGATCGAACAGCTGCGTGTCGAGTTTCCGGGCTGGCAGCCTCCTGCTGCGCTGATGAAAGCTGCGCGTGACAAGCAGCGTGATGATGCCATGCTCGTGACTCAGCGTCCTGCACAGTCGGGGGCGACATCATCCAGTCGAGGTAAGGCCAGCTTTGATCCTTTACTTGATGATTACCCAGCGACTACCCAGCCAGCCAAGGATTACGATCCGCTGATCGATGATGCGCCTGCACCGCGTCGCAAGGTGCCACAGGAGTCTGCTATTGATCGTTCCAAGTCGAGCAGCCCCCGCACCCAGCAGGGGGCGTCCCTCAATGAGCATGACGAGGGCATTCGCCTTGGCGACGGCGCTGTTATTCGTCCTGCGGCATATAATCCAGCGCAGCCCGTGGTTACACCCGTGGCACGTCAGCAGGAATGGTCACTACCCGAGCCACAGCAAAAACGTGCGCCTGCTGTCCGTGAAGCTGCCAGCTGCAAGGATACTCAGCGCTTGTGGGATGCAGCCGAAGGCTGGCTGGATGCGGGTGATGAAGGCAAAGCTTATGAACTGATGGCGCGCGTGGTGCCATTCTGTAACAGCTTTGCAGATCGTATCGCCACTCTGAATAAAGCGCGTGACTGGCTGAGCCAGCCCTACTTTGAACGTCTGCTGGATGCGGAGCGGCGCGGCGGTCAGCGCACCGCAGAAGAGACAGAACAGCTGCGTCAGGTGGTGCGTGATGTGGCCGTCAAGCAATTGACCGAAGCCTACGCCAACAATGATCTCGATCGGGCGCAGGCAGCCTTGCGTCGCCTGAGCCGTGATATTGCCGAGCGTCGCGATGGCGATCTGGCTGCGCTGGCAGGCTGGGTCATGTTCCGCATGAATAATCTGCAGGCAGCGCGTGCGTGGTTTGATCGCGCCCGTCAGTATGCGCCTGAGTCCTCTGACGGCCGCTATGGGGCAGCGTTGGTGGCATTCCGCCAGGGTGAAGTCGAGGATAGCCGCAAGCTGGTCGGCGATATGGACGATGAACGCAGCCGAAAACTGCGTGCCGATCTGGCCTTTGCCCGTGCCCAGCAATACTACGATGGCGGCGATTACGAACGGGCGATGGACGCCTTGCGCGAGTCGGCGACACTGGGTAAACGCGATCGTGGTTTGCGCAATCTGCTGGCGTGGGTACATTACCAGACCGGTGAAGCATCCAAGTCAGCCGATGAGTTTTTGGCGCTTTACCGCGAACAGCAGGACAGCGATGCCGCGCTTGGCGTCTCGCTGGCCATGCGTCGCGCTAAACGAGATGGTGACCTGACCGCGCTGGTTGAGGCGGCACCGAAAAGCATTCTGGCCTCGGAAGCCTACCGCACCGAAGCCGAACCGCTTTATTACAGCAAGCATTTCGCAGCGGCTGCCGAGCATGCGCCGGGTGCGAACAAGGCGCTGGAAGGCGTGGCGGGTCCGTGGGTCGGTACCTCGATTTCCGCGCGATCCCGTGCGGGTGATCCAGGGACCACGCAGTTCAATATCACTCAGGTGCCTGCTGGTTCTGCCTCATTCTCGCCCACAGCCACCACTCGCGTCACTGTGCGTGCGCAACAGGAAATCATTGATGCCGGCAAGATGCCCGCGACCAATGCTCCGGTGGGCAGCATGCTGCAGAACACAGCCTATGTCGCGCCGAAGTCCAACGAAGCAGTGCAATCTGCAACGTGGTACGCGGATGTCGAGCACGATGGCGCAACATCGTGGTCAGCCGGGGTCGGGCAGACAGCCAAGGGGCCGCTGGGTCGTTCGCTGGTGGCGCATGCTCGCGTGGTGTCGGACACAGGCGACAGTCAGGTTGGCGGTGAAATCAGCCGGACTGCAGTCAAGGATTCCAAGCTGTCCTATGTCGGTATGGTCGACCCGTATTCCGGCGTAGCCTGGGGTAAGGTCACCCGCAATGCGATGAGTGTGTTTGGTAACACGCCGATTGACGAGGACTTCCGCGTCAATGGCAAAATGACCGTGGCTGAATTCCGCGGTGTATCCGTCCCTTCCAATAATATGGGCGAAGTGAGTGGCGGCATCAGCCACGACTTCAAGGTAAGAGGCTTTGACTTCCTGACTGCCGGGCCGGAAGTGCGTTACACCACCTATGGCAATAACTTTGCCAACTTCGGCTTTGGCTCGGGCGGCTACGACAGCCCGCAATCGGAAGTAGCGCTCGATGGCGCAGTGCAATTCCAGACCAAGGAAGCCGCACGCACGATCTGGGCAGGTCGTTTGCAGATGGGCTGGCTCAACCGCCGGACAGGTGAAGAGCCATGTACCATGGTGGCTGCACCGGTTCAGCCTGCCAGCTTCGCCTCACTGCAGCC
The DNA here is from genome assembly GCA_019084025.1 of Burkholderiaceae bacterium DAT-1. Taxonomy (NCBI): domain Bacteria; kingdom Pseudomonadati; phylum Pseudomonadota; class Betaproteobacteria; order Burkholderiales; family Burkholderiaceae; species Burkholderiaceae bacterium DAT-1. The sequence continues at coordinate 348,658 of JAHRBI010000003.1, read as the reverse complement.
GGGATGCGGCACCACGGCATCGGCCAGCAATGGTTTCTTTGCCAATGGTGAGCTGTACGGTACCGGGTTGTCGCAAAGCAAGCACTGGCAATGGGGGCTTGGCGTCGGGGTGCGTCAGTCGCCGTATTACAGCGATATCTCCGGCAATGTGTCGCTGAAATACTGGTTCGAGCCACGCAATGTATCGCTGAGTTCGGATCTGCCCAAGCAGGAGATCAAGTCGCTCTACTAAAGGGACGATGTCTGCTAAACAGGAACGGGGCCAATGGGTCCCGTTTTTTTATGCGCATCCATACAGGAATGACAGTGTGTTTGTCTTCATTGGAATTGTATATTGCGCGACAGAAGCACATTTACATAGCTTAGCGTGCGCGGTGTGTAGTGAGACGATGCTGCGTTTTAAAACGAAATCCAATCAAGGAGGAAAAATGAAAAAAGCCAATCGCTGGATCGTAGGTGCACTCATGGCGCTCGGGAGTCTTGCATCGCATGCTGCGGGCGAGCCGCCGGGCGTTTATGCCTCTCTGGCACTTGGGCAGGCACATGGATCGGGCAGCTATTACAAGGATGGTACTGTCCCGTCGGTGGGATTTGCGCTGGGCTACCGGCTCAACCAGAATCTGTCCGTGGAGGCGTATGGCCGTAGCCTGAGCTTCGACATTTTCCCGCTCTATCCAAGTACCGAGTCTTATCCGACTTCGCATGTTGGCGTGGCGGGCATTGCCGAAACGCCAGTTGCCGAATCTGTTTCGCTGTATGGACGCTTGGGTGTTGGCAGCACGCAATTGACCAAGCATCAGTGGTATCAAGGTAAGGTAAGCGATACCAATACGCATCAGACCGAGGCTACAGTGGGTGTCGGTGCAAAACTGCGCTGGAGCAGCCAGACCAGTTTCAGTCTGGAATACCTGAATTTCACCCGCAACAAGGTGGGTGTGGTGGCCGTGGCGGGGACGTATTTGTTTTGATTTGAATGGCAGCATCCAGCATGAGCTGGATGCTTGTAGCCCGCAGGTATCACGAGAAACAATCTATCGCATGCATCCCATCATCTACGTCGATATCGACGATACACTCGTCCGCTCGGTTGGTAACAAACGCATTCCGATACCTGCTGCCATTGAATGGGTGAGAGAGCAGAAAGCAGCTGGCGCGATTCTGTATTTGTGGAGTTCCGGCGGGGCGGAGTATTGCCGCGTAACGGCTAAAGAACTGGGGATAAGCAACTGCTTTGACGGCTTCTTGCCGAAGCCTACCTGCTATCTGGATGACCAGCCGGTCGCCGAATGGCGACTGACACGCCATTTATTTCCGGGGCAGGTGGGGAACGGGTGACGAGAGTACCCATCCCGCCACAAAGCCTTGTGGCGGGGCGACGTCATTGCTGATTTAAAAACTCGCCAACTTCAATCCACCTACCAGCGGTTTCCCCTTCTTCGCACGCTTGCCTATGTACGGTGCCAGATCATTGGCATCGAAGTTGAGCGTGGTTTGCCGTCCGCCACGGCCGGTACCATTGAGCACCAGAGTCTGGCCGTCGCTGACCGTAATGGCGGAGAGAGTGTCGTTGTCGTCCAGCGCCATGGCGATCATGCCGCGACCGCCGCCCGAAAGCGGCTTGAGTTCGGCCAGCGGGAAGGCGTGGAGGCGCATGGACGTGGATAGGCAGGCGACCAGACTGGTATCGGTTGGCTCGAAAGGGCTGATTTTCAGCAGCGTTTCGTCCTCACCCAGCGAGACAAAGGCCTTGCCTGCTTTCTGACGGGTGAACAGGTCCTTGAATTCGCACCAGAAAGCGTAGCCCGTGCTGCCCGCGATCATGATTTTCTGATCGGGCTGGGCGGTGAAGACCTGCACGATGCGTGTTTTGGCGGCGAGGTCGATCAGGCTGGCCACCGGTACGCCGTCGCCGCGTCCGCCCGGCAGATTGCCGGTGAGCAGGTTGTAGACGCGGCCATCGCTGCCGAATAGCGCGAGCGTATCCACAGACCGGCATTCGATGGCAGTGAGCAGTTTGTCGCCTTCCTTGAAGCCGAGATTCTGCGTATCAATGCCGTGGCCGTTGCGGGTGCGGATCCAGCCCTTGTCCGAGAGGATCACGGTCAGCGGTTCATCCACCACGGCGACGCTGACGGTGGCTTTTTCAGTGGCTTCGATCAGGGTGCGGCGGTCGTCGCCAAAGGTTTTGGCGTCGTCGCGGATTTCCTTGATGATGAGACGCTGCATGGCGTCTTCATTGCCCAGCAGATGTTCCAGCTCGGCTTTTTCATCGCGCAGCTTGGCCAGTTCCTGCTCGATTTTGATGCCTTCGAGGCGGGCGAGCTGGCGCAGGCGGATTTCCAGAATGTCTTCGGTCTGGCGCTCGCTTAAGTGGAACGCCGCCATCAGCGCGGCCTTCGGATCATCCGATTCGCGGATGATGCGGATCACTTCGTCGATATTCAGGAAGACCGTCAGGCGGCCCTCGAGGATATGGATGCGGTCGTCCACTTCGCCCAGACGATATTGCGTGCGGCGGCGCACGGTGCCAAAGCGGTACTGCACCCACTCGGACAGCAGGTCTTTCAGCGACTTTTGTGTCGGACGGCCATCAATGCCGATCGCCACCAGATTGATCGAGGCCGAGCCTTCGAGGCTGGTGTGGGTGAGCAGAGTATTGGCGAATTCTTCGGCATTCTGGCGCGAGGATTTCGGCTCGAACACCAGCCGCACAGCCACATCCTTGCCCGATTCGTCACGCACTGTATCGAGCTGGCTCAGGATCAGCTGCTTGAGCTGGATCTGTTCCTGCGTCAGCGCCTTCTTGCCCTTCTTGATCTTGGGATTGGTGAGGTCTTCGATTTCCTCGAGGACTTTTTGCGAGGACGTATTGGGCGGCAGTTCGGTCACTACCAGCTGCCATTGTCCGCGTGCGAGTTCTTCCACTTTCCAGCGTGCGCGCACCGCCAGCGAGCCCCTGCCATTTTCATAGGCGGCGAGGATATCCTTGGCGGGCGAAATAATCTGGCCACCACCGGGGAAATCCGGCCCGGTAATGTGCTCCATCAGCTCGGGGATGGTGGTGGAGGGGCGCTTGATCAGCGTAATGGCAGCTTCGGCCACTTCGCGCAGATTGTGCGGCGGAATTTCGGTGGCCATGCCCACGGCGATACCGGATGTGCCATTGAGCAGCAGCATGGGCAGGCGTGCGGGCAGAAGATCCGGCTCGTTGAATGCGCCGTCATAGTTCGGCGAGAAATCCACCGTGCCGCGATCAATTTCCGACAGCAGCAGCGAGGCAATGGGCGTCAGGCGGGCTTCGGTATACCGCATCGCGGCGGCACCATCGCCATCGCGCGAACCAAAATTGCCGTGGCCATCGACCAGCGGGTAGCGCATGGAGAAATCCTGCGCCAGTCGCACCATGGCTTCGTAGGCGGAGCTATCGCCATGCGGGTGATATTTACCCAGCACTTCACCGACCACGCGCGCCGACTTCACCGGCTTGGCAGCAGGCCCCAGGCCCATTTCGTGCATCGCATACAAAATGCGGCGCTGCACCGGCTTCTGGCCGTCGCATACATCGGGCAGTGCCCGGCCTTTAACCACTGATACGGCGTATTCGAGATAGGCCAGCTCGGCATAGCGGCCCAGTGGCACTGCATCCGCGCCAGTCGGGTCGAGGATGTCGGGGGTGTCGGAAGAAGTTAGATCGCTCATATCACCAGTCACGTCACTAGACGGAATTTGATGCTTTCTGACGGGTATCGGCCAGCGTCAGCACAGCTATTAAAGGTCTGGCGCGGATAATGGCAGATGCGCGCGGCTTCGGGTAGATGAAAGTGGCGGGAAGACGCTGATTCGATGCAAAAATGCAGGCATCAGGCGCAAAAGTACGCAGCGTGGCACAATCTACGGCAGATTATCTGATGTATCCACAAGGATTGCCTGCGTGCTGATCAATTGCGTTGCCTATCAGGACGGCCACAAGCTGGCTGCCATTCCCCAAGCCGATATCAGCGACTACATCGCCCGGCCCGAGTGCATGGTGTGGGTGGCACTTGCGGACCCCGACGCGGCCGAACTGGACGAGATGCGCGAAGAATTCGGCCTGCACGAACTGGCGATCGAAGATGTGCGCAAGGGGCATCAGCGGCCCAAGCTGGAAGAGTACGGCGAGACGCTGTTCGTGGTGCTGCACCTGCTGTCGATGGATGCACAGGGTGCGATTCAGACGGGCGAGGTTGGCATCTTTGTGGGCGGCAATTATGTGTTGTCTGTGCGATCCCGCTCCGATGCCGCATTGGTCGGTGTGCGCGAACGCTGCGAAGAAACGCCAGACCTGTTACGTCATGGCGCAGGTTTTGTACTGTACGCCCTGCTGGATGAGGTGATCGACCGCTATTTCCCCATCATCCACGCGCTGGAAGTTGAGCTGGAACAAATCGAGTCACGCCTGTTTGCAGGCAAAGGTGCCAATCTCTCCAGCATCGAGGATATGTATACCCTGAAACGCAAAGTGCTCACCCTGCAGCACAGTGTGATTCCCTTGCTGGATGCCGTATCACGCCTGAATAGCGGCCGTGCACCTGACATGTGCCGCAAGCTGGATGAGTATTATCGCGACTTGTTCGATCACTTGGATCGCATGGCCCGCAGCATCGAAGGGCTACGCGAAATGGTGAATACAGCCATGCAGGTAAACCTGTCGATGATTTCACTGCACGATGCGTCAGTGAATAAAAAGCTCGCTGCCTGGGCGGCGATTTTTGCGGTGCCAACCATGATCGCCGGAATCTACGGTATGAACTTCGAGCACATGCCCGAGTTGAAATGGGCGTGGGGCTATCCGTTGTGTCTGCTGGCGATGGTGGTGGTCGATGGGGCGCTGTGGTGGAAATTGAAGCGGGCAGGGTGGTTGTAAGAGGCGACCACAGGTCGCCTCTACTAAGTTGAGTCGTGCTTAATTTCCCGCCACCTTTGTTCCCGGCAGCTGCCAGTCACTGTACGTGCGGGTGACATCCGCATCAAAGTTCGAGCCCGCCTTGGCGAGAAAGCGATAGCGGACCGGCAGGATGGCGCGGTCGGCCTGACGGGCGAACTGCCACTCGATCAACACCTGCTCTACCTTGTAGACCAGCATGACGCGAAAGCTTTCCGGATTGCTGACCTTGAGGGTGCGCAAAGCACCTTGCTCATCCAGTTGCAGCTCGCCTGTCAGCTGGCCAGGCTTGATGAACTGTTCCATGGGTCCTAACACTTTCAGGGATTTCACCGCGAAGCTCCAGCGCTTGCCATCGGTGCCAATCGGCTTGAGCGTGCTGATGTCCACCAATTCTGCTGGGGCGCGTTCGCGTTTACTGGCTTCGGCATCCTTGTTTGAATTGCTCTCCCATTTGGATTGTTCTTCCTTGCTGGGGGCGGCGCCATTCAGTAGATCCAGCATAAATCGCTTGCCGTCTGGTGCCTGCGCATCATAGTGATAGGTAACCAGCTTTTTTTCACCCTGGGTGACATTGTTCAGCTGGGCTTTGAAGCTCCATGGCTTCAGGTAGGTGCGATTGGCTTCTTCCAGTGCGGCTTCTGCGGGATTGGCAGCAAAAACGGTAGTACTCAGGCAGGACAGAATCAAACCTGTGACATAGCTAGCGTGGGCTCGGGTAAACATATTGCCTCCTCATTTCGGGATCATTGTTGTCATGCGTGAAGCATGTGGAGGCTACTATGAGGGGCACTGGCTATACCAGAGCTGAACAAAAGCTGTTGTTTCAAAAACAAAAAAGGGACGTCATCGACGTCCCTCCGTGGCACTGGCGTGCAGATTATTCCTTGGCCTTCAGTGCTTCGACCAGATCGATGTACTTCTGGATTGCTTCTTCCTTGGTGGTGCCCTTCAGGCCGTCCCATGCGTCGTACTTGGCGCGACCCACGAAATCCATCAGGCCCGGACGATCACCGGACACATCACCATCGGTACCTTGCTTGTACAGGGCGTACAGCTTCAGCTTGACTTGGTTGTCCGGTGCTTCGGACAGCTTGGTGACATCTTCTGCTGCTTGCTTGAAACGTGCGATCAGATCGGACATGGTCAGTTTCCTTGGAAAATGAAGGGAGTACGTCAGGTGCGCTACCTGCCATCATGACAGCGTTTTGCGCACTTGTATCAGACAAAATGGGTCGTCTTGAGGACGATCAAGATGCATTCTACCAATCACTTGTTTGAAACGCTCGTTTTGTTGTTGTAATGTTGCGTGTACCGCGCAAAGGCTTTGTTTCGCGAACGATTGCGCGTGAGCAAGCGCATCATTGAACGATGTATGATGCGTGAGGTCAGTTTATTCTTTGTGCACAATCTGCGAGATGTGCAAGCAAGGAACACCATGAAGCGTTCCCCGCCGCCAGATAAAAAATCTGGTCGTACCCAGATGGTTGATCTTGCCCGTATGGCAGGCGTCTCTGTGTCGACCGTATCGCGCGCACTGGCCAATAGTTCGCAAATCGGACTGGAAACACGAGAACGCATTCAGGCGCTGGCGGCATCCCTGCATTACACGGTGAATGTAGGCGCTCAGAATCTGCGCCGCAACGAAAATCGTACGATTGCTGTGGTGATTCCCTTTGATGCAGTTTCTCACCAGAATATCTCTGATCCTTTTTTCCTTCGCATGCTGGGGGCGCTGGCAGATGCGCTGACGCAACGTGGCTACCATGTGCTGGTATCGCGGGTAAACGTGCAGGAAGTCGAGTCGATTGCGAATCTGTATTTCGGCGGGGTGGCCGCGGGGATTGTGCTCATTGGCCAGTGGGGGCTGCATGATCAGCTCAACCGGCTGGCGACGCTCGATGTGCCAATCGTTATTTGGGGAGCTCAGGTACAACAGCAGCTGTATTGCTCTGTTGGTGGCGATAATGTCGAAGGCGGGCGACTGGCCACCGCGCACCTGATCGAACAAGGCTGCAAACGCATCCTATTTGTGGGCAATCCGCCCATGCAGGAAGTCGGCGACCGCTATCGCGGTTATCAGCAGGCATTGAAAGATGCGGGTATGGCTGACGATCCGGATCGACTCATGCCCTTGCCTTTCGAGCCGGTGATGGCCGCCGCAGCCTTGCAGGCGCGGCTGGACAGGGGGCTGGATTTTGATGGCATTTTTGCCTGTAGCGATGTGCTGGCGGTGACCTTTATGCGCGTACTGCACAAGGCTGGCTATCGTGTGCCCGAGGATGTGCGAGTGGTGGGGTATGACGACGTAGACTGGGCGACCTTCGCACAGCCGTCTCTGACCACCATTCATCAACCCATTGAAGTGGCTGCGCAGGCGATGGTTGAAAGGCTGCTATTGCAGATTCAGGGCGAGCGCACGCCACCATTGGTATTGCCCGTTCAGCTGGTACAACGCGAAAGTTCGATCGTTTGAGCCGCGTGATCTCCATCGCAGCCACTCGGCCGCGCATGTCGCTTGCCAGCATCATCCATATGAATGTGGGTTTTCTGGGGCTGCAATATAGCTTTGGCTTGCAGCAAAGCAGCATGAGCCCACTGTACCGTTATCTCGGTGCAGATGAATCTTCCCTTCCTTTGCTCTGGCTGGCGGGGCCGATGACTGGGTTGCTGGTGCAACCGCTGATCGGGGCCATCAGCGACCGTACGGTGAGCCGCTGGGGCAGGCGTCGTCCCTATTTTCTGATCGGCGCCATCCTCTGCAGCCTGGCTTTGCTGGCCATGCCATTCAGTCCGACCTTGTGGATGGCTGCCAGCCTGCTGTGGATACTCGATGCGGCCAATAATGTGACGATGGAGCCGTATCGCGCCTGGATCAGCGATCAGCTTGACGGCCCTCAGCGCAATACAGGGTATCTCATTCAGAGTGCCATGACGGGGCTGGGGCAAACCTTGAGTTATCTCACGCCGTCCCTGATTGTACTGCTGGGGGTGGATCGCGATGAGGTGAACAGCCATCAGATTCCCTGGGCCACCATTGCTGCGTTTCTGATTGGCGCCGGGGTGTCGATTGCTTCAATGAGCTGGACGCTGTTCAGTACACGCAAGATCGTGCAGCCGGAACCACCCGTAGCGTCGGACGGGACAATGTCCGTGCGTCAGACCTGGCGCGATATTGTCGGGGCGATTCGCGCCATGCCTCGCCCCATGCGCCAATTGGCACCTTTGATGCTGTGTCAGTGGTATGCATTTTTCTGTTACTGGCAGTACGTTACTTTATCGCTGGCACGCACCGTGTTCCATACCAGCGATCCTGCATCGTCCGGATTTCGTGAAGCGGTCTTGCTGAACGGGCAATGCGGCGCGTTCTACAACTTCGTCGCTTTTATTGCCGCTCTGGGGATGGTGCCGCTCGCCAGTCGGATGGGGGCAGGCCGGGTACATGCGCTGGCGCTGCTGGCGGCGGGTGCCGGGATGCTGGCGCTGCCCCAGATCGATCAGCCGATGTGGCTGGCGTTACCGATGCTAGGCATCGGCATGGCCTGGGCCAGTTTGATGGGGAACCCGTACATCATGCTGGCCAATAGCATTCCGCCTGCGCGCGCCGGGATCTATATGGGCATCTTCAATCTGTTTATTGTGATCCCGATGCTGATACAGGTCGTGACCATGCCGCTCATCTATCCGCTGCTGGGTAGTCGGCCAGACTATGTGCTGATTCTGGCGGGGGGATTGTTGCTGCTGGGGGCGGGCTTGACGCTGAGACTGCCCGGGCGCAACGTCGCACGTGAGCCCGGCTAAATCGATCGCACCGGATGTCGTCGCTGCGAAAAAAGAAGTGTGCAAAGTCGGCCTGTAAGCCGGGTTCTGTGGCGCAGCGGCTTGCGCCGCCACCGACAGTCATTCCTCTAGGGCATGCGTTACCACATGCCTCCAGCAACCTACCCGCAGACTCAGGGGGCCCCGTCAACGTCTGCCTATTTGGTCTTGCTTCGGATGGGGTTTAGCCTGCCGTCCGTGTTGCCACGTCCGCGGTGGTCTCTTACACGATATCCTTACGGACACCCTCCACGCTATAACACGCGAAGCACCTTTTCACCCTTGCCACCCCGGTTGCCCGGAGTTCGGCGGTTCAGCTCTCTGTTCCACTTTCCGTCGCCTCGCGGCGCCCGGCCGTTAGCCGGCATCCTGCCCTGTGAAGCCCGGACTTTCCTCTCCCCGATTACTCAGGCAGCGACTGTCCGGCCAACTTTGCGGAGCGGATTGTAACACGACCCGCGATCGACCCGGACGCCGGACTGATCAGTTGCACGAGTGTACGTGTTGGTCCATCAGCAAGCACTGCTATACTTGGCCCCTTTATATAATGACCGGAGCAGACCATGCAGCGTCTCCTCTTGCCGCTGGCGCTAGTGGCAACCGTTGCCCACGCCGATGAAGGCCAGTGGCAACCCTATCAGATGAAAGACCTGAAGGCCGAACTGAAGCGCGTGGGTATTAAGGTGCCCGCCGAACAGCTGGCCGACCTGAGCAAGCATCCCATGAGCGCGATTGTGTCGCTGGGCGGCTGTTCGGCATCCTTTGTGTCGCCGGATGGTCTGGTGGTCACCAATCACCATTGTGCCTATGGCGCCATCCAGCGCAATTCCACCGCCAGCAAGAATCTGCTGGCTGAGGGCTTTCTGGCCAAGACGCGTGCAGACGAACTGCCGGGTGGCCCCAACGAGCGCGTCTATATCACCGAGTCTGTGGATAACGTCACTGACCGCGTGAATCAGGGTGTGACCGCTAGCCTGAAGGGCAAGGCACGTCATGATCTGATCGAAAAGAACATCAAGGGCATCATCGCCGAATGCGAGGCCGATAAAGCCTATCGCTGCTCGGTGCCGGTGTTCCATCGCGGGCTGGAGTACTACCGCATCAAGCAGATGATGGTGAAGGATGTGCGTCTGGTGTATGCGCCGCCGGAGTCGATTGGCAACTATGGCGGTGAAGTGGATAACTTCGAGTGGCCGCGCCACACCGGTGACTTTGCCTTTATCCGCGCCTATGTGGGTAAGGATGGCCGTCCGGCCGATCCGTCGCCGGACAATGTGCCGTATCAATCCAAGGATTTTCTGGCCGTGTCGGCAGAAGGCCTGAAGGTGGGCGATCCGGTGCTGCTGGCCGGATATCCGGGCCGCACTTCGCGCTATCGTCTGCCCAGCGAAATCCGCTTTGCCCGCGATGTAGCTTACCCGGTGCGTGTGGCCGAGAATCATCGTGATCTTGATACCATTGCTGCTGCCACCAAGGCCAATCCCGAGTGGGTGGTGCGTTACGCCAGCGTGGTGAAGAGCATCAACAACGGCATGAAGAAAACGCAGGGCCTGATGGATGGCTTCCGCCGCAAGGATATCGCCGCCATCAAGGATAAGCAGGATGCCGAGCTGCGCGCCTGGGTAGGCAAGCAGGCCAATGCCGCGCAGACCAATGCACTGCTGGCCGAACTGGATGGTCTGATCCAGCGTGAACAGACACTGGCGCGCCGCGAGCAGTATTACGATATCGCCCGTTCTAGCGACCTGCTGAAGGCTGCCACCACGCTCTACCGTCTGGCGCGTGAAAGCGAGCTGGCGGATGCCGAGCGCGAACCGGGCTTCCAGACCCGCGATGTGCCCTTTATCAAGGCACGTCTGACTCGTCTGGAGCAATCGATGGTGCCGGAAGTCGACAAGGCGCGCTGGCTGTCCGCACTGGGTAGCTATGTCCGCACTGACGCGGCCCTGCATGCGCCTACACTGGATGCCGCTGTGCAACCTGCTGGCGCTGATCTTGCTGCGCGTGTGGATGCGATGTATGCCGCGACGGCGCTGGCTGATACCAATGCCCGTCTGGGCTGGATTGGCAAATCACGTGCCGAATTCGAAGCGTCTGCCGATCCGTTTATCCAGCTGGCAGTGAAGCTGTATGACAGCGAACGCGAGCAGGAAGCGGCGCGCAAGGAAATCGACGGCGAATTCGACCGTCTGGTGCCGCAGTATATGAGCACCGTGATCGCCTTCAACCGCGCTCGCAACAAGCCTGTCTATCCCGATGCCAACTCCACGCTGCGCCTGACCTACGGCACCGTGTCCGGCTATGTGCCGCGTGATGGAGCGGTGTACAAGCCCTTCACTACCGTGGAAGGCATTGTGGAAAAGCACACTGGTCAGACCCCGTTCAATGCACCGGATCGTCTGTTGAAAGCCATTGCAGCCAAGGATTACGGCGTGTTCAAGGACAAGCAGCTGGGTACGGTCCCGGTTGATTTCCTCAGCAGCGCCGATACCACTGGCGGCAACTCCGGCAGCGCGATCATGAATGGCAAGGGCGACCTGATCGGTCTGAATTTCGATTCCACCTACGAATCGATCACCAAGGACTGGTACTTCGACGCCGACATCACCCGCGCCGTGCATGTAGATGCCCGCTATATGTTGTGGGTGATGAAGCATGTGGATCATGCGGATAATGTGCTGGCGGAGATGAAGATCAAGTATCCGAAGTAAGCTGATTTATTTGTTGTGAAATGGAAACCGGTGCGGAGTGATCTGTGCCGGTTTTTTGATGGAAAATGATATAGTCAGCGGGGTCTGACATTCATAAAATATCAATTTACACTATTTTTAATTGGGGAGGAATTTGTGAGGCATTTTTATTCTGAACGAGCAATAAGCGTCTTAATGCTGCTGTTTGCTTTCAATGGGTTTGTATATGCTGAGGTAAATAAGTGTCCCGCCAATGTAAATGAAGTACCTGATTTACAGTGGTATGAATCGTCAAATGGAGTTGGCTCCTTCTTTCGTCCTAGAGAATGGTTTGTCAAGGAAGAGGTGAAAGGAAATACTAGTGCAATTTTCATCACTAAAGAGAATATTGATATCTCAGGTAGGTTCCTCACAGGAATGTCTATCAATAAGGTTTTTGATTTTTATAGGAAAAATAATAAAAAGCCGAGTGAATTTGCAAAGTTAATTCTGGGAAAAATGTCAAATTCAGGCGTGATTCTGAAAAATGGTGTTATTTCTGGAAACTCACTCGATATGAATGTATTGAGAATACGGAAAGATGAGGGTGGTGAAGGAGTAATTATTCATTACCTTTCAATAGGGGATGACTCAAAGGACTTGTTTTATCTAATTTCATTTGAGAGTCCAGCGGAGGTTTGGGAAGATAATTTTAAGTTTGGAAGTTTTATGTTGAATTGTTTTGCGTTATAAGTTGGGTAAATGGATATGAAATTCATGATAAAGAATCTACTCTCCATATTTCAGCGAAAAGTAGACGTTCCAGTAGAAACCATCCACTGGCCAGACTTGCAATCCAAGCTGTCCCCCTATACGCGGATAGCTTGGGTGCCAGATACCGTAGAACGTCGTGCTGGACCATTGGCCTCGAAGTTTTCCGGTACACCGGGGCTGGCGATAGGCGAGACTTGGCCGTGCTGCGGCCACTGTCAGCAACCAATGCAGCTATTTGTGCAGTTGAATGTGCATGACTTGCCGGAGGAGGCATTGAATGCGTTTGGCGGCGGGCTATTGCAGGTGTTCTATTGCACTAATCAGGAACAAGAGTGCGAAATAGAATGTGAAGCCTATGCACCCTTCGCGAAGAGTACCCTGATCCGGGTACTCGATCCCGCCGCGATTGCTAGCGAGTCCTCAGATTCGAGTCCAGTCAGCGACGCCTTTCCCGAGCGCAAGATTACCGGTTGGATACCTAAGGAGGATTATCCGAACTGGGAAGAGTTGCATGAACGGGGCATGCATTTATCCGATGCAGAGCAAGAATTACTGAGCGAACAAGGTTATCCGCTGCCCAAAGACAAATTGCTCGGCTGGCCTCACTGGGTGCAGGGTGTGGAGTATCCATCTTGCCCGGATTGCGGCAAAGCGATGCGGCTGGTATGCCAGATCGATTCCGAGGATAACCTGCCGATCATGTTCGGCGATGCCGGATGTGCGCATGTGACCCAGTGCGAAGATCATCGGGACAGGCTGGCGATTGCATGGGCGTGTTATTGAGTGTTGCCTGTGTAAAGTATGTACAATTTCAGCAGCCTTAGCCCAACCAGGAGGCCTGTACGTGGCTGGGCAAGGCGATCAGCCAGCGTCGTACGACTGCCTCCGGCGCGCTGGCACCACCCTGTCAGCGTCCGGCATCCTTCCGTTTCACCCCCACGCTATCCCTGCCTTGATCTGCATCAAAGAAAGTGATTGCGAATCCAATTGAAAATCATTCGCATTTGGACTATCATTCACACTATTGCCTCATGGTGAGGTGTGGATGATGTGTAATCGTGTCGCAAATCGCTACTGTCTATGCTGATACCGCTGTTGAGTTTCGCCAGCAGCCTGCCGTGTCCTTGCTGCCACTGCCTGCTCAGGCGGATGAGCTGAGCAAGGGCGGCCGCCGTGCGCTTGGGGCGGCGGTGCTTGCGCTCCATGTGCTGGGTGCCTGGGCGGTGTGGCATGCGATACCTGCGCAGCCGCCCGTGCCGCGTGTCACCACCATGATGGTGAGCATGATTGCCTTGCCCGAGCGGATCACGCCGGAACCGCCGAAAGCACAGCCGCAACCGGCCCCGCAATCCCGCCCGACACCTGCGCCAGTGATTGCTGCTGCGCCGTCGCCCGCGCCTGCCCAGCACAATTTTGTGGCCCCTGAACCCGAGCCCGTGCCGCCTGCACCCGTTGCGGTGGCCCCGGCGCCCGCGCCTGTGGTGACACCCGCGCCGGTTGCGCCTCCGCAGCCACCGGCTCCGAAAAAGATTCCGCCCAGTGCCGTGCGCTACCAGAAGCTGCCGGTACTGAATTTCCCGCTGTTGTCCAAGCGTGCGCATGAATCCGGCATTGTGGTGCTGCGTATTGTGGTGGATGCCAGTGGCCGCCTGAAGGATGCCAGTGTGCATAAGTCGTCCGGCTTTGCGCGGCTGGATGAGCAGGCGATACAGGATATCCGCAGCGCCCGCTTTGCGCCGCAAACCGAAGACGGCAAAGCTGTGGAATGGGAAACGCTGGCACCGCTCGCCTACGAGCTGGATCGTTGAGCGCGTAGACCGAACCCAAATACTTCACCGAACGAATTTTTGGAAAGATCCTTGATCATGCAAGATACCGTGAACCAGGCAGTTGGCTTCGGCCACTTTATTTCGCAGTCCGATGCGGTGGGCAAAACCTTGCTGGTGCTGCTGATTCTGATGTCGGTGGCTTCTTGGGCGCTGATTGCTGCCAAGGGCATTGGCCAGTTTCTGCGTAACAAGCGCGCCACTGCCTTCCTCGATTTCTTCTGGAATGCGCGCTCGCTGGAAGCCGTACAGGCTGAAATCCAGACGCATGGTGCCCATGATCCTTTCTCGCATCTGAGCGCACATGCCATGCATGCGCAGGCACACCATGCCCGTTACGGTTCGGCCAAGCTGGCTGAAGCCGGTACAGCCAACGATTTCATCACCCGTACCATCAAGAAGGTGCTGGACGAAGAAACCACCCGTCTCGAATCCGGCCTGACGACGCTTGCGACGATTGGCGCGACCGCACCCTTTGTGGGCCTGTTTGGCACCGTGTGGGGCGTGTATCACGCGCTCTTGGCCATTGGCATGAGTGGTGCCGGTACGCTGGATAAAGTGGCTACACCCGTGGGCGAAGCGCTGATCATGACCGGTATCGGTCTGGGCGTGGCGATTCCGGCGGTGGTGGCATACAACGCCTTCACCCGTGGCAACCGCGTGCTGACTGGCAAGCTGGATGCCTTTGCCTACGAATTGCATAGCTTCCTGACGATGGGCGAAGCGCCCGGTGCCGCAGCGGCGGGCAATGTCGTGCCGCTCAAGCAGTCTGCACATTGATCTGATGGTGAGCTGAAGGAAGACGGATATGGCTTTTGCTTCATTTGACAATAAGCGCAGTGGCGCACCGGTCGCGGAAATCAATATGGTGCCGCTGATCGACGTGATGCTGGTGCTGCTGGTGATTTTTATTCTGACTGCGCCGCTGCTGACGCATGCAGTCAAGCTGGATCTGCCCAAGGTCAGCTCGACTGCGAATGTGGCGCCGGTCGACAAGATCGAGTTTGCCATTGATGCCCAGGGACAGCGTTTCTGGAATGGCGAACCGGTGACCCGAGCCGAGGCCATCCATCGCTTTGCTGCCGAAGGCCAGAAGGGCAATCAACCGGAAATTCATCTGCGTGCCGATCAGAATGGTCGCTACCGCGAAGTGGTGGAAACCCTGGCCGATGCCAGCAAGGCAGGCCTGAACAAGATCGGTTTTGTCAGCGAACCCGACGCGAACTAGACACGCAATTTAACTAGCCCCCGAACATTGAACCACGTCCTTGTACGACCTCCCGAGCGGGTCGTACGGGCGGCGTGCACCCTGAAAAAACAAGGAACTCCAGGACATGAATCGCAACGATCACAAGCGCAAGGTTAATCATCTGCTGCCTTTGGGCGCACTGGCTGCAGGCTTTGGCCTGACTCAGGTCGCCATGGCCGACACTGTGACGCCAGCCACTGCACCTACCCAGCAAACTACCGCAGCGAGCGACGAAGCAGCTTTGCCGGTGGTGCGTGTGAAAGCGGCTGCCGAAAAGCAGGGCAAGGACAGCTATCAGGCCACTGAAACCCGCATTGGCAAGGGCAAGCAGGATATCCGCGATATTCCGCAGGCACTGACTGTGGTGACCGAAAAGCTGATCGACGATCGCAATCTGGACAATGTGAAGGAAGTGCTGAAGAACACCGCGGGCATTACTTTCCAGGCAGCCGAAGGTGGCGAAGAAGACATCAAGATTCACGGTATCTCCCTGCAAAGCACAGGCGATATCTTTATTGATGGCATGCGCGATCCGGCCTTCTACGACCGCGATACCTTCTTCCTCGACAAGGTTGAACTGCTGCGCGGATCAGGCGCACTGATGTTTGGTCGTGGCTCGAGTGGTGGCGCCGTGAATCAGGTGACCAAGCATGCGCAGCTGGCCGACCAGAATCAGGTGGATGTGACCGTGGCCAGCCACAATGGCGTGCGTGCCGTGGCCGATTTGAATCAGCGCGTGGGTGAATCCACCGCCTGGCGCATTGCGGCGATGGCCAATCGTGCCGATAACGACGGCGCAGGTAATTCCATCAAGAAGTCCGGCATTGCGGCCAACGTGCGCACCGGCATTGATGAGCAGGATGAATTCGGCCTGACGCTGTATTCGCTGACCAACCGTAATGGCATGAACTACGGCATGCCGTGGATTCGTCCGTCGCTGACTTCGCCGACCGAAGCCATCACCCTGATCCCGACCGATCCGACTGCCTACTACGGCATGGCCAGCGATTACAACAACGGCAGCGCCCGTTACATCATGGCGGATCACACCCATCGCTTCAGTCCGGACATGGAGCTGGTCACCAAGGTGCGCAGCGCAAGCTACACCCGCGATCAGCGCGCCGGTACCGTGCGTTTTGCCGCCGCAGCACAACAGCCGGGCAAGGTGGCCGTGACGCTGGATACCTTCGGCCCGAATACCGTGCTGTCGCGCGGCACTCAGTTGAAGGTTCAGGACATGCAGACTATCAACGCCCAGAGCGATCTGAGCGCCAAGTTCAACTTCGGCGGCTTCGCACATAATCTGCAAACCGGCTTCGATTTCTCGCAGGAGAAGAAGCAGGTGTATTCCACCCTGTCCGCAGCGCAAGGCGGTATCGTGCCGGTCAAGCCGACCACTACTGTGGGTACTGTGGATGATGGTGCATGGATTGATGAGACTCTGCGCAGCTTCCGCACCAATAATGACTATGTATCCAAGGGCTATGGTGCCTATGTGCAGGATCTGGTTGAAATCGCGCCGATGTGGAAGGTGCTGGCCGGTCTGCGCTATGACAAGCTGAAGGGCAACTACAACGTGTACACCATCCCGACCAATGCAGCGGGCCCGGTGACCACCTTGCCGTACCAGATGAATATCGGCGAGTGGAGCAAGCGTGCGGCTGTGATTTTCCAGCCAAACGAACGCCTTTCCTTCCATCTGATGGGTGCGACTTCTTTCAATACTTCGGGTGATACCTACTCGCTGAGCGCGGCTAACCAGAACATTCCGCCAGAACAATCGGTGAACGTGGAACTGGGCGGCCAGATCGATTCCGAAGATGGCAAGCTGACGACCCGCTTCGGCATCTTC
Source organism: Burkholderiaceae bacterium DAT-1 (assembly GCA_019084025.1). Classification (NCBI taxonomy): domain Bacteria; kingdom Pseudomonadati; phylum Pseudomonadota; class Betaproteobacteria; order Burkholderiales; family Burkholderiaceae; species Burkholderiaceae bacterium DAT-1. The sequence goes on along the minus strand of JAHRBI010000003.1, from coordinate 331,548 downwards.
CGCGCCACCAAGCTGCACGAGCGCAATACCGATCCGCTGACCAATCTGGTCGAGCTGTCGGGCAAGCGCCATGCCGCCGGGATCGACATTGATGTCACCGGCCGCATCACGCCGGCGCTGGAAATCTTCACTACCTTTACATGGATGCCGGTGGCCAAGATTGATATCGCCGCGCCGGGCTCCGAAGGGCAGGGCACCCGTCCGTCGCTGACGCCGAAGTACTCCGGCAGCGTATGGTCCACTTATAAGCTCGACAGCCGGTGGCGCGTCGGTGCGGGTCTGACCACCCGTGGCGAACAGCAGCCTAACCGCAATCCGGGCTTCTTTGCCCCGGCCTTTACGGTGGGCAATCTGATGGCGGAATACACCATTCGCGAGGACGAAATGATCGTGCGCCTGAATGTGGATAACGTCACCGACAAGCTGTATGCCGATACGCTCTACACTGGTCATTATGTGCCGGGCAAGGGTCGGATTGTCTCGCTGACCGGAACTTATAAATTCTAAGGAAGCATCATGCTGCTGCGTATCCCCGATGTACTCAATGCAGACCAGCTGGCGCGTGCGCGCGAGCTGCTGGCCGCTGCGGCCTGGATCGACGGTCGCACCACGGCTGGCGCACAGGCGGCGCTGGTGAAGCATAACGAGCAATTGCAGATGGGTACGCCGCAGCATGCAGAACTGCAGGCGCTGGTACTGGGTGCGCTGGACAAGCATCCGCTGTTTTTCTCGGCAGCCCTGCCCAAGCGCATTCTGCCGCCGCTGTTCAATCGCTACAGCGGCGACAGCAATACCTACGGCGATCATGTGGATCAATCGATCCGCTATCTGCCGGGCGGCGTCCAGCGCGTGCGTACCGACATTTCCTGCACGCTGTTTTTCTGCGATCCGGATGAATATGAGGGCGGCGAACTGGTCATTGCCGACACCTATGGCTCGCAGCGTGTGAAGCTGGCAGCGGGTGATATGGTGCTCTATCCCGGCACCAGCGTGCATCGCGTCGAACCGGTGACACGCGGCGCACGTCTGGCCAGTTTTTTCTGGATCGAAAGCATGGTGCGCTCGGATGATCAGCGCCGTCTGCTGTTCGATATGGACATGAGCCTGATGCGCCTGCGTAGCGAGTTGGGCGAGACACCGGAAATGGTGCAGCTCACCGGCACCTATCACAACCTCTTGCGCATGTGGGCGGACACATGAGCAGCCCGAGCATCGAACGACTGCCGGCAGGCATCGTCAATCTGCAGGACTTCGAAGCCCATGCGCAGGCGCGCGTGAGCGAGATGGCCTGGGCCTACCTGAATGGCGGGGCGGCAGACGAACACACCCTGCGCGCCAACCGCAAGGCATGGGACCAGATTGGCCTGCTGCCGCGCGTACTGCGCGATCTGGCGGGTGGACATACGCGGACGCAATTGCTGGGCCGTCCGCTGCTGCATCCGATCTTGCTCGCACCCATTGCCTACCAGCGTCTGTTTCATGCCGATGGCGAGATGGCGGTGGCACACGCCGCTGCGGCACAGGGCGCGGGTCTGGTGCTGAGCGCGCAAGCCAGTATCGACATGGAAATCGTTGCGGCACCGATGCTGGCCGAGCCCGATGCCGGATCGCTGTGGTTCCAGCTGTACTGGCGCGACGACCGTGATTTCATGCGCGCGCTGCTGCGGCGGGTAGAGGCGGCAGGCTATCAGGCGCTGGTGCTGACTGTGGATGCACCGGTGCACGGTGCGCGTGACCGTGAACGCCGCGCTGACTTTAAACTGCCGGACGATATTCGCGCGGTGAATCTGGGCGGCATTAAGCAACCGCTCAATCTGCAGCCGGGTCAGAGTGCACTGTTCGACGGCTTGATGCCGCGCGCCGCCACCTGGGCCGAGATCGACTGGATTCGTCAGGAAAGCCGCCTGCCGCTGCTGCTGAAGGGCGTGACGCATCCGCTGGATGCACGCGAAGCACTGGCGCGCGGCGTGACAGGTTTCATTGTTTCAAACCACGGTGGCCGGACGCTGGACACAGTGCCGCCTGCTACGCTGCTGCTGCCGCCGATTCGGGCGGCCGTGGGGCCGGACGTGCCGGTATTGGTGGATGGGGGCATCCGCCGAGGCACGGACGTACTGAAAGCGATTGCGCTAGGGGCAAATGCTGTGCTGATTGGCAGGCCGTATGTCCATGCGCTGGCCGCCTGTGGTGCGCTGGGGGTGGCACATGTGCTGCGCCTGTTGCGCGACGAGCTGGAAATCGCCATGGCGCTGTCCGGCTGCAAGACGCTGGCAGATGCCTCACCCGACCTGCTGGTGCAGGGTGGCAGACTTCCTTTTTGAATGATCTGATTTCGGAAAACACCATCATGAAATTGTTGCTGACGCTTGTTGTATCCCTTTTCTCTGCCTCCGCCTTTGCGCATGGCAATGTGTCCTGCCCGGTGATGCCCAAGGAAGAGAAAAAGCCGCAAATGGAGCTGCAGCGCAAGCTGGAAGCCGAAGGCTGGAAGATCCGTCAGGTGAAAAACTTCAACAACTGCTACGAGGTCTACGGCTTTGACGCCAAGGGCAACAAGATGGAAGTGTTCTTCAATCCCAAGACTTTCGAGCGTGTGTATGCCGAAGGTGAGCAACCGGCCGCCGCCAAGTGAGTGATTCGTCGCGCACCGACACGATCCCGGTCTGGGATAGACTCGTCCGGGTGCTGCACTGGAGTCTGGTGGCTGGCGTGCTCACTACCTGGGTGAGCGGGCTCTGGCCGGGTGAGCATTTCGACGACATTCATCCGCTGGCTGGCTATTGTGTGGCAGCAGTGGTGGTGATCAGGTTGATCTGGGGACTGGCTGGGTCGCACTATGCGCGCTTTGCACAGTTTGTCCGTCACCCTGCAGAAACGCTGATGTATGTCCGGGATGTACGCGCAGGACAGGAAAAACGCTATATCGGCCACAATCCGCTGGGCAGCTGGATGGTGCTGGCCTTGCTGACCCATTGTGCGGCGCTGGCCTTTACCGGCTGGCTGTATACCACCGATGCCTTCTGGGGTTACGGCTGGTTGTCGGATCTGCACGCGGCACTGGCGTGGTCGCTGACCGTCCTGATCCCCTTACATGTGGGCGGTGTCATCGTGAGCAGTCGTCGCCATCGCGAAAATCTGCTGCGAGCCATGTTCACCGGGCGCAAACCTGCACCTGGCCCGCACGACGAGCGCTAGGATAGGCGCCTATTTCAGCTTAAACGCGTTGATATTCTGTTTCAGGCTATTGGACAGTGCGCACAACTCTTCGGCGGTTGCAGCCGTTGTCAGCGTGGCTTCATTGGCGACGGCCGACATATCGGTCATGTGCTGAATCTGCGCCGCCACGCTTTGCACTACATCGGATTGCGATGAGATGTGGCGGTTGATTTCGCCAAACGCACCGACAATCTGGTCCGATCCCTTGCGGATATGCGATACCGCTTCGCCTGCTTCGCGGGCGAGCCCGGTGCCCTTTTCGACCTGCACCATGCCGCGATCCATATCACCCACAGCCGATTTGGTATCGTGGCTGATTTCGCCAATCATGCGGGCAATTTCCTGAGTTGACCCTGTTGTACGCTCGGCCAGTTTGCGCACTTCGTCGGCGACCACCGCAAAGCCACGGCCGCTCTCGCCCGCACGGGCAGCTTCGATGGCTGCATTGAGTGCCAGCAGATTGGTTTGATCGGCAATTTCCTTGATCATGCCGACAATTCCGGCGATCTGGCCAACTTTGCTTTCCAGTCGGCCTACGTCATCCGATGCGCTGCGCATTTCACCCGCAATACTCTGAATCCCCTCAATGGCATCTTCGATGATGGCCGAGCTGCGAATGGACACCGATCCGGATTCTTCGGCGATTTCGTAGGCAGCGAGGGCGCGATGAGCAATTTCGCTGGCCTTTTGGTGCAGATCCTGCACGGCGACCAGCATGGATTGTGCAGTCTGATTTTGTGTTTGGGTCGCATCAGCAGCGTTATTGCAGGCCGATGCGATCTGATTGGATGCCTGATTCAGCTCGGTTGCAGATGCTTCCACATTCATCAATGAATGCGCAACTTGCTGGATAGATCGCTGCAGATAACGGGTAATTTCGCTGAGTTCATCCTGACCGCTCTGCTGGAAGGATACGGTGAGATCTCCTTTTTCCAGCGATTCCACACCGCGAATCAGGTTGCGCGCACGCTGGTTCACATCCCAGGAAAAGCCGATCACCAGATAAATGGCCATCGCAATAACCAGTGAGGCCACGCTCAGACGCATGGCAATGGCTGCCTGAGGGGATGCAATGCGCTGCTTCAGGGCGGACACCATATTGGCATGCATGGTGCCGGATAGCTGGTCAACCTGTGCGATCTGCTCCGCGAGCTGATCGGCCAGCGTTGCGGCACTGGCCATGTCTTCTTCGTCCAGTACCTTGTCCGACGATATCTTGCGAGCCTGTGCAAGTGCATCATGTAAGGTACCGGCGTCCTTGGCGATGCTGGAATATTCCTCGGGGAACTGGTCTTTCAAAAAGCCCAGGTCGAGAAACAGCCGATGCACGTGATCTTCGATCGACTCATTAAACTGATGATCGAGCTGCGAACTGATAAAGGGTGTCAGCTTTTGCGTACGAACCAGTTCGCGCAGCTGGCTACCTGTCTGGGTCAGGTGCTCTCGAAGCGAGGGGAGCGTCGAGACCGTGGAGACCATCTGGTAGTACACATTGGCTTCTGGATCGAGCAGCAGGCCGCTTTCGCCCGCGACGGCATAAATCTCGTCGCCCAGCATATCGATCAATTTGCCGTAATTGCTGTTCATCGACATATCGGACATGACATCCCAGGTCGCCACCCGCGCCTGAAACAGTTCGTATGCTTTTTTGATGCCGTCTGTCTTGAAGGTGACGCCGGATGCCGGATCCTGATTGATGGATGCCTCGAATGCCTTGTTGATATCTGCCACGCTGCTATTGGGAAGCGCCTGTTTGCGGACAATGGCTGAGCGATGGGTCGAGATGGTCTGGATGATCTGTAGCAGTCGCTGCTGCTGATAGGCACCGGCCAGCTCGACCTTGTCGCGTTTCACTGCCTCGAAGGTATCAATAATCGACAATGCAATCAAAATCAGGCAGGGGATCAGCGTCGCCACCACGATGATGGCGAATTTGGTACGGAAGCGAACGTGTCGCGACAGGGAAAGAGCGGGCTGAAACAGATTCCAGAGCATGGCGAATCCTCTGAATTGGCTTGCTACCAAGGGCAGCCATTCCAGTTAAATGGACGGCGAGGCAATATGCCTTGCCGAGACTGTGCTGGATTCACTATAGGAAGCAGACGCAGGCTTGTCAGCTTGCAGGTGGACAAATAAAAAGAGCGCCTGCTGGCGCTCCGGATGGTGGCTGGCTGGATTAGCCCGCAGCTTGCGGAGTAGCGCTCAGGTCAATCGACTTGAGGTATTGCTTGAGCTCCAGCACGGATTCGAATTTCTGTTCCAGCAGATTGGATAGATTGCGCAAAATGCCGCCCGATACTCGCGCTTCGCATTCGGCATTGAAATCAATCTGTGTATCCAGCCAATGTTCCAGCCAGCTTGGATCGGGCAGGCGCGATTGCACGGTATCACGCGGGAAATGGGTTTTGGACACATGCAGATTGGTTGGGTGCAAGGGTCGGCGGCTGCGTGCGGTATTGGCCATGAGATAGCCGAGGCGCGCAAATGCGGTGCGAGCCTGATTGCCGTACTGTGCAATCGCACGCTTCATGTATTTCAGATAGGCGCCAGCATGGCGGCCTTCGTCGCGTGACAAGGTTTCGTAGATATGACGGATCACCGGTTCGGTGTGCCATTCGGCCGCACGGCGATACCACTGGGTCAGGCGCACCTCACCACAGAAATGCATCATCAGGGTTTCCAGTGCCGGTGCCGGATCGAAGTCGAAGCGGACTTCGTGCAGCTCTTGTTCAGTGGGAACCAGATCCGGGCGGAAGCGACGCAGATATTCAATCATCACCAGCGCGTGCTTCTGCTCTTCGTAAAACCAGATCGACATAAAGGCCGAAAAGTCGGAGTCGTCGCGGTTGTCGCGCAGAAACATCTCGGTAGCCGGTAGTGCCGCCCATTCGGTGATGGCATTCATCTTGATGGTCATGGCTTGCTCGTCGGTCAGCTTGCTGCCGTCGAATTGCTCCCAGGGGATATCCTTCGCCATATTCCAGCGAGCCGACTCCAGTGATTGAAACAGTTCCGGGTAAAGCATCTGCGTTTTCCTTGAAAGGGATGTGCGCCGGCGCGCATCCTACAGCGATGTGCATACTGTACGAACATCAAGTTACGTTTATGTAACGCTGGCAAGGATAGATGACCGGAACTATCCGGAGAGCCATGCTGCGTCAGATTTCTGCTATGTCTGCATGCAGATCGGGCTGGCACGGAAAATTGCAAGCAGGCGCAAGTGTAAACATTTGCATAGACACCCAAGCCTATGTCACTGATCCGGCTATATATACGGATGCAACATTCTGTCGCCGTGGCGGGCGCTTTGTCGCATGCCACTGCACGTGGCTCGTGAAGTATGGGACTATCCGCCCAGCAAGAATCTGCTCTATCCAATCAGGAGACGCACAATGCGCAAGTTATCGCTGGTCAGCTTGCTGGCCGCTACCCCGCTGGTGTTTGCGGGCGAAGGGATGTGGACATTTGACAATCCACCCCTGAAACAGATCAAGAACGAAATTGGTGCCACTATCGATCAGGCCTGGCTCGACCGCGCCATGAAGGGTGCAGCCCGGATTGCCGGTGGTTGCTCGGCTTCTTTTGTGTCGCCAAACGGTCTGATCCTGACCAATCACCACTGTGTGCGTGGTTGCGTGCAGGATGTGTCCGACGCACAGCATGACTATCTGGCCAATGGCTTCCATGCCAAGAACCATGGCGAAGAAAAAGCCTGTGCGACCACGGAAATCAATCGCCTGGAAAAAATCACCGACGTGACCGAGCAAGTGAAGGCGGCGACCGCAGGCAAGAGCGGCACCGACTTTACCAAGGCACAAAACGCCAAGATTGCGGAAATTACCTCTGCCTGCGTGAGCGGCGAAGGTGCCAAGGTGCGTTGCGATGTGGTCGACCTGTACCATGGCGGCCAGTACAAGCTGTATCGCTATCACCGCTATCAGGACGTGCGTCTGGTGTTCGCACCGGAACACGCCATTGCCGGTTTCGGTGGCGATCCGGACAACTTCAATTTCCCGCGTTACGACTTCGACATGGGTCTGCTGCGCGTATATGAAGATGGCAAGCCTGCGCAAATCAAGGATCACCTGAGCGTGCGCGCAACGGGTCCGAAGGATGGCGAAGCGGTGTTCGTGACCGGTAATCCGGGCAGTACCCAGCGTGAACTGACCGTGGCCCAGCTGTCCGAGCTGCGTGATTTCACCATGGGCGATGGCCTGATGAGCATGTATGAACTGCGTGGCCTGTTGCTGCAGTTCCGCTCGGAGAGCACCGAAAATGCCCGCGTGGCCTATGTGCCGCTGCTGGGTGTGGAAAACTCCATCAAGGCACGCCGTGGCCAGTATGAAGCCCTGCATGATCCGAAGTTCTTCGGCATGAAGGTGAAGGAAGAGCAGGCACTGCGTCAGTTCGTGGCATCCAAGCCTGAGTTCAAGGCATCCACCGGTCAGGCATGGGACGAAATTGCCAAGGCAGTGGCGCTGGGTCGTGACATGTACTACCCGAACGCCCTGATCGCCAATGGTGCCGCGTTTGCCGGTAGCAGCTACTTCAGCTATGCCCGTACCCTGGTGCGTGCAGCGGCTGAACGTCCAAAGGCCAATGGCGAGCGTCTGCCTGAGTTCGCGGAAGCCCGTATCCCGGCCGTGAAGGCACAGGTGCTGGCACCGACACCGGTTTATGCGCACTACGAAAAGGTGCGTCTGGCCTGGGCACTGGCGAAGATGCGCGAGCGTCTCGGTGCTGACAACGCTTTCGTGCGTAAGGTGCTGGGTAAGGCTTCGCCTGAGCAACTGGCTGAAAAACTGGTGGATGGCAGCAAGCTGAACGATCCTGCTGTGCGCACGGCACTGTGGGAAGGGGGTGCTGACGCGATTGCCAAGAGTGATGACCCATTCATCAAGCTGGCCGTAGCGATTGACGAAGAAGCCCGCGATATCCGCAAGCAATTTGAGGACAAGGTGCAGGCCGTGGTTCAAAAGAACTCCGAGCTGATCGCCAAGGCCCGTTTTGCGATGCTGGGCGATACCCACTATCCGGATGCCACCCTGAGCCTGCGTCTCTCCTACGGTCAGGTGAAGGGCTGGACAGAAAAGGGTCAGCCGGTTGCACCGTTTACCAATGTGAAGGGTGTGTTCGAGCGTCATACCGGTGCCGAGCCGTTTGATCTGCCCAAGAGCTGGCTGGCCGCTGAAGGCAAGCTGAACCCGGCTACGCACTTCAATTTTGTCAGCACCAACGACATCATTGGCGGCAATTCCGGCAGCCCGATTGTGGATGTGAACAACAAGATCGTCGGTCTGATCTTTGACGGTAACATCCATTCGCTGGGTGGTGCATTCGGCTACGACGCCGAGAAGAACCGCGCCGTATCGGTTGATGCTGCACTGCTGCTCGAAGGTCTGGACAAGATCTACGGTGCCGGTGATCTGGCACGTGAGATGAGTGGACAGTAAGGTCTACCGCATCTGAGCAAAAGCCCTGCTTCAAGCAGGGCTTTTTTATTGTGGAATGAGTGCTGAATCCATTGTTGTATCAGCGTATTAGGCGATTCAATCCTGTACAACTTCGGGTAAATGCGGGTAAGGTTGCGACAAATTTTTCTGGCGCGGCCCACGCTATCTGGTTGACTCGATGGCGGTGGCCGATCTGTTCTCGTCCTGACTGGATTGCCGCATGTTCAAGCCCACTTTCCGTAAGCTTTCCGCAGCTTTGTCTGCTGCACTGTTGCTCGGTTTATCCTCACCCGCAATCTCCGCCGACACCCCTGCGGCCAAAGCAGCGCTTACCGTCACGCTGGTACGCGCAACCCCGTTTGATCTCGCCCGTACCGTCAGTGCCAGCGGCAATATCGCTGCATGGGAAGAAAGCAGCATCGCGGCCGAAACCGGTGGCCTGCGCATTGTGTCCCTGCATGCCAATGTCGGCGACCATGTTAAAAAGGGTCAAACCCTTGCTCAGCTAAATTCGGTGACTGCCGAAGCGGAGCTTGCGCAGGCGCGAGCCGCACTGACCGAGGCGCGCGCCAATCAGGTACAGGCTGCGGCAGAAGCAGAGCGTGCCCGTCAGCTGCGCGCAGCCGGCATGATGAGTGCCTCGCAGGCCAATGCGCAGATCACTGCAGAATCGACGGCTGCTGCGCGTGTTGCCTCAGCTGAAGCCATGGTGAAGGTCAATGAAGTCAAAGTGGCGCAAACGCGCATTCTGGCACCCGATGATGGCGTGATCAGTGCGCGCAATGCAGCTGTAGGTACGTTTGCCGGTACGGGACAAGAGCTGTTTCGCATGATCCGACAGGGGCGTCTGGAATGGCGTGCCGAAGTGGCGGCGACCGAACTGGTCAGTATCAAGCCGGGTCAGGAAGTCACGCTGATCTCGCCCGCAGGCAAGGCGGTTCCGGGTAAGGTGCGCAGTCTGGCACCAAGTGTCGATCCGCGCAGCCGCAACGGCATCGTGTATGTCGATCTGGATACCACCCATCTGCAGGATGCACGTGCAGGCATGTTTGCCCGTGGCGATATTCGTCTGGGTCGCAGCAATGCGCTGACCGTGCCGCAGACCGCTGTTTTGCTGCGTGATGGCTTCAGTTATGTGTATCGCGTGGATGCCAAGCTGAAAGTCTCGCAGATCAAGGTAGAAACCGGTCGCCGGTCGGGTGATCGCGTAGAAATCCTGAAGGGTGTCGATGCACAGGCCAATCTGGTTGCATCCGGGCTGGCTTTCCTGGCTGATGGCGACACCGTCAAGGTGGCCAATCCCGCACCGGCCGCCAAGCGATAAGGAGTCGACATGAATCTTTCCGCATGGTCGATTCGCAACCCTATTCCGGCACTGATGCTGTTTGTCATGCTGTCCTTGCTGGGCTTGTATAGCTTTTCCAGCATGAAGGTGCAGAACTTCCCGGATCTGGATCTGCCCACCATTACCGTGACAGCGATGTTGCCGGGCGCCGCGCCTGCGCAGCTGGAAACCGAAGTCGGTCGCAAGATCGAAAACAGTCTTGCCACGCTTCAGGGCCTGCGCCATTTGTATACCAAGGTGCAGGAAGGCGTGGTGACGGTGACCGCTGAATTCCGTCTGGAGAAGCCGACGCAGGAAGCACTGGACGAAGTGCGCTCGCAGGTTACCGGTATCCGTGCTGATCTACCGGGTGAGTTGCGCGACCCGATTATCAGCAAGATGGATGTCGCCGGTTCGCCGATTCTGGCTTACACGATTACCGCGCCCGGCATGGACGACGAAGCCCTGAGCTGGTTTGTGGATAACACCGTCACCAAGCAACTGCTGGCGGTACGTGGCGTGGGTGCTGTGACCCGCGTGGGCGGGGTCAGCCGCGAAGTGCGCGTGGAGCTGGATCCGGCGCGATTACTGGCGCTGGGGGTGACTGCATCGGATATTTCCAGGCAGCTGCGTCAGGTGCAGCAGGAAGCGTCCGGCGGTCGTGCCGATCTCGGTGGTCAGGAACAAACCGTCCGTACCATTGCGACGGTCAAAACCGCCGAAGCACTGGCCGAGATGGCGATTCCCCTGCCGGATGGCCGTCGTGTGCAACTGGGTGAAGTCGCCGATGTATCGGATACTGTCGCCGAGCGTCGTTCGGCCGCACTGCTGGATGGCAAGCCGGTGGTGGGCTTTGAAATCACCCGGAGCAAGGGTGCGAGTGAGCTGGAAGTCGGTGCTGGCGTGAAGGTTGCGCTGGAACGCCTGAAAGAAGCCAATCCCGCCATCCAGCTGAGCCATGCCTTCGATTTTGTCACACCGGTAGATGAAGAGTATCAGGCTTCGCTGACCATGCTGGCTGAAGGCGCCATTCTGGCCGTGGTGGTGGTGTGGCTGTTTTTGCGCGACTGGCGTGCGACGTTTGTATCGGCCGTGGCGCTGCCCATGAGTGTGCTGCCTGCCTTGATTGGCATGTATTACTTCGGTTTTACCATCAACGTGGTAACGCTGCTGGCGCTGAGTCTGGTGGTGGGGATTCTGGTGGACGATGCCATCGTCGAGGTGGAAAACATCGTACGCCACCTGCGAATGGGCAAGTCACCCTATCAGGCTGCCATGGAGGCGGCGGACGAAATCGGGCTGGCTGTGATTGCCACCACGTTCACGCTGGTAGCGGTATTTCTGCCGACTGCCTTTATGTCCGGCATTCCCGGCAAGTTTTTCAAGCAATTTGGCTGGACAGCCGCATTGGCCGTATTTGCCTCGCTGGTGGTTGCGCGTTTGCTGACACCGATGATGGCCGCCTACATCCTCAAGCCGATTGTGCATGCAGAGGAAGAGGGCGGCATCATGCGCCGCTACATGCGCTGGGCCGAATGGTGTATCCGCCACAAGCTGCTGACCATGATCGGCGCAGGTGTGTTCTTTGTCGGTTCGCTGATGCTGGTGCCACTGCTGCCCACCGGTTTTATCCCGGCGGATGATCTGTCGCAGACACAGGTTTATCTGGAATTGGCACCCGGCAGCACCTTTGGACAGACGCTGGAAGCTGCAGAAGCGGCTCGCACGCGCCTGACCAAGGTTCAGTATGTGAAGTCGATCTACACCACCATTGGTGCCGGATCGGCGGGGGCGGACCCGTTTGCGCCTAAAGGTGCATCGGAAGTACGCAAGGCCACGCTCACGATCTTGCTAACCGATCGTCAGGCTCGACCTGTACGTAAGCAGATCATCGAGAACAATATCCGCGCTGCGCTGGCCGACCTGCCGGGCGTGCGCGCCAAGGTGGGGCTGGGCGGTTCCGGTGAAAAATTCATGCTGGCACTGACCAGTGAAGATGGTGCGGCGCTGTCCGAGGCCGCACTGGCGGTTGCACGTGATCTGCGCACGATTCCTGGAACTGGCACCATTACATCAAGCGCCAGTCTAGTGCGTCCCGAACTGGTGGTGAAACCGGATTCTGCGCGTGCAGCCGAGCTGGGGGTGACTTCTGGCGCGATTGCCGACACCTTGCGTGTTGCTACGCTCGGTGACTATGATCAATCGCTACCCAAGCTTAATCTCTCACAACGTCAGGTGCCGATTGTGGTGCGGCTGCCGGATGTCGCGCGTCAGGATGTGGCGCTGCTCAAACAATTACCGGTGCCGGGAACGCATGGCCCAGTGATGCTGGGTGCGGTGGCGGATGTGACCATGGATAGCGGCCCGGCCGTCATCGACCGTTACGACCGCTCGCGCAATATCAATTTCGAAGTGGAATTGAGTGGCATTCAGCTGGGCGAGCTGACCAAAGCGGTGGATAAACTGCCCTCCATCCGTAATCTCCCGGCTGGCGTGCATCAGGCAGCCATCGGAGATGCCGAGGTGATGGGCGAGCTATTTGCCAGCTTTGGTCTGGCCATGCTGACCGGCGTGATCTGTATTTATGTGGTGCTGGTGCTGCTGTTCAAGAACTTCATGCATCCGGTGACTATTCTGGCTGCCTTGCCACTCAGTATTGGTGGTGCCTTCATGGGCTTGCTGGTGGCACAGAAGGCCATGTCCATGCCGGCCATGATCGGCTTGATCATGCTGATGGGCATTGCCACCAAAAACTCCATTCTGCTGGTGGAATATGCCATCGTCGCACGCCGTGATCATGGACTGGGTCGCTTCGAGGCGCTGCTGGATGCCTGCCACAAACGTGCACGCCCGATTGTCATGACCACAATTGCCATGGGGGCGGGCATGCTGCCGATTGCGGCTGGCTGGGGTCATGCCGATCAGTCCTTCCGCTCACCAATGGGCGTGGCAGTGATTGGCGGCCTGATTACCTCCACCTTTCTGTCGCTGCTGGTGATCCCTGCCGTGTTTATCTATGTGGATGACTTGCAGCAGTGGTTTGTTAAGCACTTCAAGCGCAGATTGCATCATTGAACGATGCACTGACATGAAAAACGGCCGGTGTACCGGCCGTTTTTTTGATGCACAGCGGGCGAGGACTACACCCCTTCCGCCACACTGCGCAGCAATTCACTGGCGCCATTCCAGAAGATCTGCACGCCAATACACAGCAGGATAAACGCCGACAGGCGCAGGAATACCGTCGTGCCGGTTTCACCCAGCAATTTGGTTAGCTTGGGCGCATATCGATAGGCCAGATACAGAATTCCGATCACCAGAATGGTACCGAGCACGCCGCCGGTGATATTCAGCAGATTATTGCCGCGCTTGGTGTGCAGCGCTGCACCCAGCGTAATCGCCACTGAAATCGAACCCGGCCCGATGGTGAGCGGAAATGTCAGGGGATAGAAGGCGCGGCGAATAAAGGTGCTGGCACTGGGACGTTGCACGTTCTGGTCAAGCGAATGATCATCTGCATCCAGCAGTTTCCAGCCAGCGGCCGCCACAATCATGCCCCCGGCAATACGCACCACCGGCAGCGAAATACCGAAAAACTTCAATACATAACCGCCAATAAACATCGCACCAATCAGCATCACAAAGCCATTGATGGCAATGCGCTTGGCAAGTGCAATGCGCTGTTTTTCCGAGCAGCCATCGGTCATCGCCAGAAAAATAGGCGCGCCGCCGGGCGGGTTGATAATGGGCACCAGCGCCGAAACTACCAGCAAAATGCTTTTGACGAATTCAATCAGGTTGTCGTAGTTCATGGTGAAAATAGTCAAACGTATATGGCTTCAGTATGCCCGATACACACCTTATTGCACCTGAAATTGTGAAATGGCGGTTTCAAGTGGACGAATGCCGTGGTCCAGTTCCTGCGCTTCAGAGGCGGTACGGCACGCAATGTTGCGCGCATGGGTGATTTCCCGCTGAAACACATCGACGTTACCGGAAATCTGCTGAATCGCATGATTCTGCTCGCGGATATCGCCACTCAGCACTTCCAGTTGCTTGAGGGTGCTCAGGGCGTCTTGCTGTACCGAGGAAATGATGGCCTCGATCTCGCGGCCTTTTTCCTGGCTGCGCGCCACCGCTTCTGTACTGTTGAGCATGGCGTGATGTGATTCATTACTCTGGCTTGTAATGGCGGTAATCAGCGTGCCGACCTTCAGGGTGGCCTGTGCGGTACGTTCCGCCAGTTTGCGAACTTCATCCGCCACAACGGCAAAGCCGCGCCCCTGTTCGCCCGCCCGTGCAGCTTCAATGGCGGCGTTCAACGCCAGCAAATTGGTTTGATCGGCAATTTCGCGAATCACCAGCACAATCGACCCGATTTCGTCAGTCTTGTGTTTGAGGCCGGCGCTGATATCGGCGTGAATCCGGATAGATGCTTCCACTTCGTTGGCGACGCGCGAGGCTTCCTCCGCCAACGCCCGCGAGCGTTCCATCTGCTTGTAAGTGGTCAGGAAGGCCGTTTCCGCCTGATTGCTGATCTCGCTGACGTGACTGATGCTATTGACGATCTGCGAGATAGAGCTGGCTGTCCCCTCGGTGGCATGTGACAGTGCATCTGCCGCCTGCAGGTTTTCTTCGCTGCCTTGTTTGAGGCTATGCGCACTGGACGATACATGCTGTGCCTGAGTCTGGATATTGCGGATCAGGGTACAGACGTTTTCGCGCAGGGTTTCCAGTGCCACCTCTGCCTCACCGATTTCATCGTGATTGAAACGGGGGACGGGCGTGGACAGATCCCCATTGGCTTGGCGCAAAATATGCCGAATCAGATGCCCAAGCTGTCCTGCCAGTCGTCTGCCCATCCACGCGGCACCGGTAATGGCAGCGACAAAGGCAATACCGGCTACGGCCCAGAACATCAGCTTGAACTGATTGGCATCCTGTTGAATGCTGATTCCCACAAACTGCATATCATGTCGGCCACCGTCTACAAGCTGGTCAATCTGCTGAACGGTTGTACTGAATTTGCCGTCAGCTGATTCCAGCATCATGGTGGCCATATTGGCATCGACCGAAAGCATATCGACCGCATCGGTCACATCCTTACGGTAGGCACCCACGCCTTTTTCTATCTTTTGCAGCAAACCTCGCTCATCTGTCTCCCAGTCGCCTTCCTTCTCCAGCTTGAGAATGGCAGCCATGGAGGTTGCAAGACGCTGTAGCTGATCCTTACCGATTTTCTCTACACGACTGCTATCCGCATTGTTCTGTACCATGGACATCAGCTGATACAGATTGGTGCGTGTGGTGTAGAGATCGAGGGCGAAGCCATTCAGCGCATCGTATTGCACAAAGTCAGTTGCGAACATATTACTCAGCGCGCTGGCTTGACGGGATAATCCAATCGAGCCGAACAGACCAATGCCAAGTAGCATCAGTGCTGCGAGTAAGGCAGGCAGCAAAATCTTGAAGCGTATGGACAGCGTGGCAAACACGATTTCCTCCTCGCGAGTCCGCCGGAATCTGATTTCCAGTCTAGGGGCTGGCCTCGTTGCTGGAGGCCATTACCCGTATTACATCGCGATTATTTGTATACGCCCGCACACACAATCAAATCGCCTGTCTTTTCACAGAAAGCGGTTTTGGGATGGATTTTTTTGGTGAGCGGATCGGTGAACTTGTATTCTTGCCAGAAATTGTCTTTGGTCTTGGCCATTTCCACGCGTTCCTTCACAAAGAAGGTGCCATCCGGATCTTTCAGACCGATCAGGTCTTTACCCACCAGCTTGTCATTCAGACCGTGCGCCACGCATTTTCCTGTGGTGTCATAGGCCACCACATAGATGTCTTTGCTCACAAAGGTTTGTGAAGGCGTGGTGATCTCACTGATGGCTTTAGCCGCGCCATGCTGCTTTAGATAGGCAACCGCCTTCTTTACCATGGCTTCGGCCTCCTGCTTGGTGCCACGGTCTTCCGCCATGACCTGAACGGACACCATGCATAACAGGGACAGCACACAACGGGACAAGTGATTCATTGGGGGATCCTCCTCAGGAACAGAGACAACGCGTGTCGGCGCGACCTGATTCACTATAGGAGACGATTCAGGGCTTTGTATGACCCTTAGTCTGCTGGGTAATCGGTGTATTTTCGCGCGCTCCCGCGCACTTTTTCGGCAGGATATTTGGCACGGTTGAGCACCATCTTGTCATGCACGGCCTGATTGAGATCGACATCCAAGGTATCTGCCAGACGAATCAGATAGACCAGTACATCGGCCAGTTCATGTCGCGCGGCTTCGTGCTGCTCGGGTGAGAGCTCTTCAGGTTTACCTGTCGGCAGCCACTGGAAAATTTCCAGCAGTTCTGCTGCTTCTACGCTCAGTGCGGAGGCTAGATTTTTAGGCGTATGAAACTGGTTCCAGTCGCGTTCGTTGACGAATTCGCGAATCATGTCACGCAGTGCTTGCAAATCGGATGAGGAAAGTTTCATTGTGTCCGGGGAGATAAGCTGGGGGAGATCAAACAATGATACAGTGCCAGCCCCGCATTGATCAGCGCTTGTCATGAAACTGATTGTACGAATGCCCTTTGTTGCGTTGCTCTACATCCCGCTCACCCTCCATGCTGGCTGCGAACATCTGTTTGTTGCCCAACATATGCCGCAGTTGCAAGTCAAAGCTATGCAGGTTCGCACCACGGCTTTGTGTTTTCAGGAGTATGCGCTGCTGTATTCCGGCTTGACACGTACACCTGTGTGGGTAGGCGAGCATCTGACCCGCGCCCAGATTCAGGGTGCGCAACGGATCAAGCGTAATAATGCGTTTCATGAAGAATCCCGCCTGCCCGAGGCGGATCGATCCACGCTGGCCGATTACAGTCGTAGCGGATTTGACCGTGGGCATATGGCACCGGCCGGTGACTTTTCCACGCTGGCGTCGCAGCACGAGAGCTTTTCCATGGCCAATATGGCCCCTCAGCATCCGGCCAATAATCGTGGAATCTGGGAGGCGCTGGAATCACAAACGCGTGAACTGGCATTGCAGAAGGGCGAGGTCTACGTGGTGAGTGGCCCGATTTTCGAGGGGGAGCGCCTCAAGCGTCTCAATGGGCGTGTGCTGGTGCCGGTGAAGTTTTTCAAGGCAGTGCATGTACCGGCAACGGGCGTCACCGGTGCCTGGATCGTCAACAATGCACCGGGTCGCGAGGTTGAAGTCAAAAGCCTCGACCAGCTTGAGGCGCTCAGCGGTATCCGCGCGTTTCCGGGTTTGTCCGCTGCTCAGCGCAGCACAGCTGGCATGCTGCCGGAGCCGGATGGCAAACGAAGCTCACCGCGGATGCAGTTACCCAAGCGCGAAGATGACGATTGGTACGCGCAGCTGCTACGCTGGTTGCGTGCGCTACGCGATGCGCTGTGAGGAGAAATGAACATGCCCGATTTGATCCCATTTGCCGATGAATCTACCTCCTTGCAGATTGGCGAACTGACGGTTGAAAATCGACTCGATCGACTGAGTCTGTATGGCAGTCTTGATCTGACTGCCGATCAAATCGGCCTTGATCAGGCGCGTCAGCTCAAGGTGCTCATCGACGCAGTGGTGAATGATTTGTCTGCCCGGCATGACCTGCCAATTGCCCTGGAACCCGCGCCAATTGACGAGGTTGCCAACCCCTGGCGCTGATCTTGCGAAGGCCGCTTGAAAAAAATTAGCAATAAAAGGTTGACGCCAACAGAAATAAGCGGCATAATGTTTGTCTCAGACGCGGGATGGAGCAGTTGGCAGCTCGTCGGGCTCATAACCCGAAGGTCACAGGTTCGAGTCCTGTTCCCGCAACCAGTTATACGCGTTCTGATGATGTCAGAAGTGCAGCAAAAACCCGCAAAGCGATGAGCTTGCGGGTTTTTTGTTTTGTCTTCGGTCGCATGGAAGTCAACCCTTGACCTTACTCCACGATGACCCGTTTCCCATGTTCCATGCCGCTGCACATTTTCTGTGCAACGGGGCGCTCGAAATAGTGCTCCATGATGGCGCAGACCCGGCCTTCATCACGCATGGACTCGAAGGTTCGCATCAAAAGGTCTGCATCTTCAGGCGCAATGACATCCAGATTGAATCGTAAAGAATAGACCGTGTCTGCTTCTTCAGGGATGGTGACCAGCGTGTAATGCTCGGGATGAGCCATCTGGCGGCGCTGGAAGTAAAAGACATAGGTGTTCGCAAACGTAGCATGGATGCGATTTGCCTCCAGCATGCGGTAGATGCTGTCGATCGAATTAATCTGCTCTTTGTGAGCGGGAGACAGCGTTGCCAGAAACTGAGAACCCCATTTGCCGTAATTGGCACCGCGCAGTACGCCGATGATGCCCCCGTTGCTGATAAAGGAGTGTAGATTGAAATGGTCTGCACGATCCTTGTGTACCACCAATTGCATGACGTCATGCATAAAGGGAATGTAGATGAGCTTCTGTCCTTTGGGGGTAGGCGTAACAAACGTAGGGCCAATGAGCGGGTTATGCGCTTTGATGGCCAGCATCCGTCCTGAGGGTTGGGATATCACCTTCAGCGAACACCCACTGCGTTGCGCGAGTTCTCTGTAAATATCCGGCATGAAGCCACTGAGTTGATCGGTGCCATTGTCGATCATTGCTAGACCAAGTGGCATCATGACCGGTTGATACGCACGCGTGCATGCAGCCTGAACGCTGGTGCTCAGGCAGGCCAGCAGGCATGCCAATACGATGAGTTGCTGGGTATGCAGAATGAGGGCGAGGGTGCGCATGCAGATCACTCGTCAGCGATCAGTTGAGTATAGATAGTATGGCCAAGAAAAATAAAAAGGCACCCTTTCGGGTGCCTTGCTACTTGGGTATCGACCGTTAAATTGCTGATGCTGAATGAGTGGATGACAGCATAGTGTCTACGCCACTGACCAGGGTCTGCTGCTGTTTAAGTTTGAAGCGTGCCGATTCCATCGAGCGCGCCAGATTGCTGTGCAGCGTTGCCGGAATTTGATCGCGTACCCATTGTTCCAGTGTCTCAAGCGGCATGGCTTGGTAAAACATGGGGACACAGTATTGTGCAAGGTAAAGTGATGCGTATTGTTCTTGCGATTTCAGTAAGCGCTTGCTGTGCGCGGAAAAGAGCGTCCAGCCCAGCATGGGGTGCTGGGCGGAGAGCACCGTGAGCAGTTGCAGGCGCAGCGATTCGAGGTGTACTGGAATATCATCGGACAACATGATGTCGCCTACTCTGGCAGCAAGTGCGGGATCTCGCACCTGAGCCATGGCGATATAGTAATGTCGGCGCTCCGCATCGGTACGTGCTTGCTTGGCCAGCTCATGCAGGCGTGTAAATGTTTCTGCGTCTGCGTGAGAGGCGACGATATTCACGAATACACTGCGCTCATCTGTCGAAAATGCTTTGGCGTCACTCAGGAAGTGTTCGAAGCGGGAACGCGCTTCAGAAACAACGGCCTCATCACCCCATTGCCCTCGTAAACTCAACAAGCGACGCCGTAACTTCTGCAAACTAAGCGGTTCATTTTTGCCTGCGCTCCAGCCCAGCCGATCAGAGATCGGCTGCAGGAGTTGACGGGCATGTGCCATGAATGCGGCATGATTGACCTTGCCGCGTTGAGACTGTTCGATGGTATCCAGCGAGCTGGCAATCTGCTGCCAGGCGCGGAGATTAGGGGTATCACCCATGGCGCCGACTAAGGCGAGGTAATCCGATAGCGGGCGACGACCTGTGGCCGCGAGTGCCCACTGGTCATCGAACAGGGCAATCTGGTCACCGCTGCTCAAATGGCGAAAGGCGGCGGTATTCCTTGCCAGGGTTTCGTCATCGTATTGCACACGATAATAACCGGTCACGTTGGCGTTGATGCTGAGTGGATCTGCACACTGGCCTGCTGACAGTGTCTGATTTGCCTTATTCAGCAGCACCGTCGTTGGTGTTTGTCCGATTCCGGAGCGAATTTGCAGAGGGACTTGCCAAGTTGTCTTGTTCGTCTCTTCGCCGCTGAGGAGGAAGCGGGACTGATTCAGGGTAATCGTGCGTTTGCCCTGTGCATCGCAACGCGCGCTGACGGAAACCAGCGGAAAGCCCGCCTGTTCCGTCCAGCTGGCGGCAACGGAAGCAACATCGCGCTTGCTGGCCTTGCCTAATGCCTGCCAGAGATCTGCACTGGTGGCATTCGAATACTGACGTGCCTTCATATACTGCTGGATTCCTTGGCGGAAGGCATCTTCTCCCAGCCAGCCCTCTACCATACGTAATACCGACTGACCTTTGCTATATGTAATGTCCATATCAAAGGCGCTGGCAGCTTCCAATTCATTGGTGACATGCTGCTGGATGGGATGCGATGTCAGTTGCGCATCGGCGGTCATGGCAGATTCCTTGTCCGCATCTGCGGTTTCCCACCAATGCCACTCCGGATGGCGTGAATCGGTTTCCTTGGCCGCCAGCCACGAAGCAAAGCTTTCATTCAGCCATAAACCATCCCACCAGTTCATCGTGACCAGATTGCCGAACCATTGATGTGCAATTTCATGTGCCTGAATGGAGAAAACGCGTTGCTGGGCATTCAGTGTGCTGCCGTCCTGTACCAGTAAGGATTGATCGTTGTAGGTGATGGCGCCCCAGTTTTCCATCGCACCACTGATCCCGCCCGGGATGGCGATAGAGTCGAGCTTGGGCAGGGGATAGGGCAGGCCAAAGAAGTGGTTATAATCGGCCAGAATGGTCTTTGCATTGGCCAGCGCGGTTTCACCCTGCTGTTCTTGACCCTTGATCGCCCAGATCCCAATGTCGACGTTCTCTGCTTTTGTCTGGATGCGGGCAAAATTCCCTGCACTGAGTTCCAGCAGATATGACGACATCTTGGGGGAACGGGCGAATTCAATCGTGGCGAGATCACCTTGCACCTTGCGATTGAGCACCGGCATGTTAGAAATGGCAGCCCAGTCACCGGGCAGCGTAGTGGTCAGCTTGAATGTCGCGCGAAACACCGGTTCATCCCAGCAGGGAAACATGCGCCGCGCATCTGTTGCCTGGAACTGCGTCGAAAGCAGCACATCTTTTTGGCCATCCGGCTTTACAAAGGATTGTGCGTACAGTCCAAATGGCCCGCTTTCAATCTTGCCCCGGTAGTTAAAGCGCAGTACATGCTTACCCGGCTTGAGAGGCGCATTCAGTGTCAGTGTAGTGAGTTGCTGTTCATTGTTCGATTCAACGCGTTGAACGGGCTGACCATCAATCAATACGTCGGATAATGTCTGGTTCAGCGAATTGAATTGTATGGTGCGTGTGGGTTTGAGCACCTTCAGCTGGATGGTTTCCTGCCCTTCAATGAGCTTCTGTGTCACATCGGGTTTGATCGAAACAGTGTAGTCCAGCGGAACAATGTCTTTGGGTAATCGACCGGGCGTATCAGCAAATGAGAATGGACGGGGAGACACAACCTCTGCCTGCACGCCTGAAAAGACTGTTGCTACAGCAAGTGCGCTCAAATGAAGTAAAGGTTGGGCGATGCGCATGAGATCAATCCTGAAAATGAGTTCTTCTGTGCTTGGGCACCACTGGCAGCGTTCCAAAATCATCTGAAGCCTGCATCGATGCCTATCTGGCGAGGAGTATCCCTAACTCCGAGGTGGCTTTGCATCAGCATTGCGATGAAGTGCAAAATTTCAGGGATGGAATGTCCAGGGTGCGGGAATTTCCTATCGGTTTCGTATATTTTCTACTGTTTTATCTATTCAGCCTTGGCGAACTCTACGATTATCGCGTAAGCCAGACAGGAGCTATTTCACCGCCTAAACTAAATCTGTATGACCTTGCAGGTGTGATGGTCAAGGGTCTGGACATGGGATGCATGCATGATCAAGCGTGTGAATGTGACAGAGCTCAAAGTTGGGATGTTTATCCACGATCTGGGCGCAGATTGGTCGGCACATCCCTTTTTGCGTTCGCAGTTTCCGCTGAAAACGGACAAGGAAATCGAGACCATCCTGAAATGCGGGTTGCGCGAGGTTTACATCGATACCGATAAGGGGTTGGATGTAGCGAATGCGCCGACGCAGGAAGAGGTGAATCGCGAGCTGGATCGCGAAATTGTGGCCATCGCCGAGGAAGCACCGTCCCCCATCATTCATACTCGGGTGTCACTGGCAGAAGAAGTAGGAAAAGCGAAAGCCGTGCGCTCGCAGGCGGCCAATCTGGTGCGGAATGTGATGAACGATGCGCGCCTGGGTCGTGCGGTTGAGATCGAGCACGCCGAAGCCATCGTCACCAATATCACGGAGTCGATTCTGCGCAATTCCGGGGCCTTACTCAGCCTGATGCGCATCAAGTCGAAGGACGACTATACGTTTTTGCACTCGGTATCCGTATGTACCTTTATGGTGGCGTTTTGCCGTTCCATGGGCATGGATATGCAGGTGACCCATCAGGCGGGTCTGGGGGGATTGCTACATGATACGGGTAAGGCGTTGGTGCCCGATGAAGTGCTCAATAAGCCGGGGCGTCTGACGGATGATGAGTTCGATGTTATCCGTCGCCACCCCGCAGATGGTCACCATATTCTTAGCCAGGTACCCACGATTGGCGAGATTCCGCTGGATATCGCGCTTCACCATCATGAACGGGTAGATGGCTCGGGATATCCCGATAAACTCGAAGGCGACCAGATTCAGCTGCTGACCAAAATGGCGGCCATTGTGGATGTATATGACGCGATCACTGCCGATCGCGTGTACCACAAAGGGATGTCCGCGACCGATGCACTGCGTAAGATTTTCGAGTGGAGCAAATTCCATTTCGATCAGAATCTGGTCAAGGCGTTTATGCGCTGTGTTGGCATCTATCCGGTGGGAACCCTGGTGCAGCTGGAGAGTGGCCGACTAGGCATTGTCACCGAGCACAATGAAGAAAGTCTGCTGCAGCCGGTTGTGAAGGTGATCTACGATACCAAACGCATGTGTTATATGCCGCCGCAGGTGGTCGATCTGTCCAAGCCGATCGGACGCGGGGGGGCTGACAAGATTGTTTCGCATGAGTCGCCCGTCAAATGGAAGATTGATGTGATGCGATTCATGTAGGATAGCTTTTTCTCTCTTCATCTTTCTCTGTCATGCGGCGTTCCTTTTCTAGTCGTCTTGAATACCTTAACGGCCTGTTGCTTGATGGTATTCCCCGCTGGATATCGGTTCCGCTGCGATTACTGATGCTCGCCGTGTTATTCAGGGCACTGGTGGGGCTGTACCGGACTGTTCAGGCGGGAGACCGCACGTATGTCCCTGCGCTGATGGGTATTGTGCCTGTCAGTGCCTTTGTACTGACATCGTTGTTGTATGTGTTTGTCGAATGCTTCCTCTACTGGTGCAAACGACAGCGCTACGCCGAGTGGGAAGGTGAATACCTCGAATTTGAATGCCTGCAGCTACGTGCATGGCGACATGGTGGCGAATTGTGGCTGGCCGCTGATGACATCGCCAAGGTGGTCGATGGGGGCACCGCCAATCCCAGACGTTTGCAGGCGACGCTACCGGAAGGAAGCTGGTGTCTGTTTCAGCCCGCCAGAGGGATAGTGATAAATGAGGCGGGTTTGCGTGCCTGGCTTGCACCGCGTACGAGTGACAGTGCCCGGCGATTACGTGTCTGGCTGGAGCGCAATGTCTTTTTCTTCGAGGCACGGCGTCTGCAACAGTCGCCAGACCCGCTGATGCGCAAAGAAGTCGTGAAAGCGCATATTCCCTTCAGGCGACCGGATACTACTGATTCTTCATCTATCTGATCTGGTTGTTCTCAAACGCCAATGGCATGTTCGTAACTGCTTGTTATTGAACAGCCACGCATGATTTTGTCTGCGCAGCGTGCCTGCATGATCCGACGGCTTGGGCGCGATGTATGCAATATGGGAATGCGTGCGATTGGGTATAATTTCGACCCTTTTGACCATTTCTGGCATGCATTGCTTCTTCTGCGGAAGCACGCATGGATTCCATGCCCTCGTACCGATATGAGTTTGGCCGTTCCATTTATGACGAATCCAAGGCGGAGTTGACCGTCAATGGTTTGACTGTCGATATCCAGCCGCAATCGCTCCGCATTCTGGGCATGCTGCTTGCGCATCGCGGAGAAATAGTCTCGCGTCAGGAACTGGAGGAGCAGGTCTGGCAAGGGCGTCATGTTGGTGAGAATGTGCTGGCCAGTGCAATTACCCGTTTACGGGCGTCACTGGGGAGTTCGAACGCTGGTCTGATTGAAGCGATTCCGCGTATTGGCTATCGCATCACCGGACAGGTACAGCGTACGGTAGTGGGTCAGGATATGGACAGCGAGCTGGCTTTCCTGGTTGGCAAGCCCGTGCCTGGCCGGCCTGAATTTGTGCTCGAGCGCATGCTTGCTGCATCAGGTTCGGGTGAAGTATGGCTGGCGCGACATGGCAAGACGCAGCTGGAGCGCGTCTTTAAATTTGGTGTCACAGCACCGCAGCTCAGATCATTGAAGCGTGAGGCAACGCTTGCACGGGTGTTGCAGGAAAACCTGGGGGCGCGTCGCGATTTTGTCCAGATTATGGACTGGCATTTCGAAACCGCTCCCTTTTTTCTGGAAAGCGAATACGGCGGGGAAAATCTGCTGAACTGGAGTCTGGAGCCGGCGCATCTGGATGCCCTGGATCAGGATGAACGTCTGTCCCTGTTCCGCCAGATTGGACAGGCAGTCGCTGCCGCCCATAGTGTCGCAGTGATTCACAAAGATCTGAAGCCGGCCAATGTGCTGATCAGTCAGGGTAAGGCAGGCTGGCAGCTGAAACTGGTGGATTTCGGGAGTGGTCGCCTCACCGATCCGGAACGCCTGCGTGATCTCGGACTGACACAAATGAATGGTCCGCAGACCCTGCTGGCAGACAATGTATCTGGTTCCGTGCTCTACATGGCGCCCGAAATTCTGCGCGGCGATGCGGTGAGTGAAGCCAGCGATGTATTTGCACTGGGTGTGATGCTCTATCAATTAGTGGTGGGAGATCTCCGGCGACCGATGGTACCCGGCTGGGAACGGGAAATCACTGATCCCATCCTGTGCGGAGAAATTGCGCGTGCCACCGATGGTGATCCGGCGCTGCGGACCGCAAGCGTGCGGGAACTGCTGAACAGACTGGCCGATCTGCCCGCCAGACATGCCGAACGCGAGCGGGAGGTGGCTGCACAGCTGGAGCAGGCGCGAGACCGCGAAAGTGCCGCGCGCGCCAGACAGCGTCGTCCCTGGGTATTCGGGACGATTGCTGCACTGACGCTTGGTCTGGCCACGACGCTCTATGCCTATGTGCAGCTACAGCACAGTGAAAAGCGCCTGCAGCATCAGAACCATACTGTCGATGCGCTCAACCGCTTTCTGGCAGATGAATTGATCGGTGGCGCCAGTCCGGGACTGATCGGCCATCCTGACCCCACGGTCAGGGAAGTGATGCTGCGTGCTGCCGGCAAAATCGATTCGCCGGGAACGCATTATGGCGAGGGTGTTCACGCGAGGCTGCATGCTGCCATGCAGCGGGCATTCAACCGTACCGAAGAATATCTGCAGGCGATTCGTCAGGCTGAACTGGCTCTGGCTGCACTCGCCAAGATATCAGAGCCGGATCCGGTGCTGATAGATGAAGTGCGTCTGGAATATATTGAGAGCCTGAATGCGCTGGCACGAAACCCTGAAGTACAGGCGCAGCTCAAGCTTTTGCATACTTCGCTGCAACGCTATGGTCAGCAGCCTCACGAGATGCTGGTTCGGTACTGGTATGTGCGGGGGCGGGTTGAGGAGTCTGCTTACGAATGGAGCAAGGCCAGCGAATCGTTCGCGAAAGCAAGCGCATTGCTGGCACAGCTTCCGGCGCATGACGAGGAACTGGAGAACCAGGTCGAGCACGAGTATGCCGAATCCAATCGTCTGGGTGGCAATCTGCCCGAAGCCATTGCGCGTTATCGCACCCTGCTGAACCGTGTAGCGGCCAAGTATGGGGCGGAAAGCACAATCACATGTACTGCCAGAACAGGTCTGGCGGGTGCCCTCATCATGAACAAGGAGACCGCTGAAGGACTCCCGCTCGGCATGCAGGCGCTCAATTGTGGTCAGGCGATATACGGGAACCAGTCCGGGCGCTATGCCACCGTGGCAACCATGCTTGCCGAGGGCTATGTGTACGAGAAGAAGTGGGCGCAGGCCGCCGAATGGAATCGCAAGGCTGTCGATATCTACACCAGAATCAACGGTGAGGCCTCGCTAGAGACGCTGGTGGCGAAACTCAATCTGGCTGACTGTTTGCAGAAGTCGGGGCAGGTTGCCCAAGTGCCGGCGCTGCACCGCGATATTTGGGAGGGCGCTCGGAAATCGCTTCCCGAGCGCCATCCGCTGAGACAGGCAAGTCGATACTATGTTGCGGCTGATCTGCTGGATCAGGGGCAGGCAAAGGGCGTGGCCGAATTGCTTGAAGGACTGGATGCCAAAGTATTGTTCGATGGCGATCAGGATCCGGCCTGGGAAGGCTTGCTAAGCTATGAGCATGGGCGCCTGCATCTGTTGCAAGGCGACAAGGCCACCGGGATTGCCGAGCTGGAGAAAGCCGCCACCGAGCTGAATAGCAAAGCGCCGGAGGATAGACAGCGTGAGTTGAAGAATATCGGGGTGCTGCTTGGTAAGGTGCGCAAGTAGGGGGTGCTGCGGCCGTCTTCTATCTCAAGGGCGGGTCGCAGCTTCCAGCTGAGTCAGCCAGATGAGCGCAGCATCGCGGCTGCTGCCGCACATCTCTATCGAAGGCTGCAGGCCTCCGCATACTGCCGGTCGTTCCGGCTGACCAAAGATCTTGCAGCGCAAGTCGGCATCTAGCTGAACGCAGTGAACACCTGCGGGCTTGCCATTCGGCATGCCCGGAATAGGACTCGAAATCGACGGGGCGATACAGCAGGCGGCGCATCCGCTACGGCATTCCATATGAACGTCTCCGCCTGCTTTCAGCTTGCTTACTCGATCGGTGCGAACAGTTTGACCAGTTCGTCGGTCGACAGCGCAGTGAGGGCAGCGCCTTCTTCGCCCAGCACGCCGGCGGCCAGTTCGGCCTTGCGGCGTTGCAGTTCGATAATGCGCTCTTCCACGGTGCCTTTAGCCACCAGCTTGTACACGAACACCGGCTTGTCCTGACCAATCCGATAGGCACGGTCGGTTGCCTGATTTTCTGCTGCCGGGTTCCACCATGGATCGAAGTGGATCACGGTATCGGCGGCAGTCAGGTTCAAGCCCACGCCACCAGCCTTCAAGCTGATCAGGAACACTGGCACATTGCCTGCCTGGAAGCGTTCGACCGGTGTGGCGCGATCGGCGGTGTCGCCGGTCAGAATCACATAGTCGATCTTCTGCTTCTTCAGCTCATTGGAGATGAGCGTCAGCATCGAGGTGAACTGCGAGAATACCAGAATGCGGCGACCTTCCTCGGCCAGTTCGGTCACCATTTCGATCAGCGCTTCCAGCTTGGCTGAGGGCAGGGCGCGCGCCGAATCGGCCTTCACCAGGCGCGGATCACAGCACACCTGACGCAGCTTCAGGAGCGCATCCAGAATCACAATCTGGCTCTGACCGGCGCCACGGCGGGCGATTTCTTCACGCACGCGCGCATCCATGGTGAGGCGCACGGTTTCGTACAGATCGCGCTGCGGGCCTTCCAGCTCCACGTACTGAATCGTTTCGGTTTTCGGTGGCAGTTCGGTGGCCACCTGTTCCTTGGTCCGGCGCAGCAGGAAGGGCGCAATACGACGCGACAGCAAGTTCCGGCGATCCATATTGCCGTGCTTTTCAATCGGGCTGCGCCACTGCTTGCGGAAGCCCTTTTCGTCGCCGAGCCAGCCCGGCAATAGGAAGTCGAACAGCGACCACAGCTCGCCCAGATGGTTCTCCATCGGCGTACCGGTCAGGCACAGACGGTGCTTGGTTTCCAGCGCACGCACAGCTTGTGCAGCCTGGCTCTTGGGATTTTTAATCTGCTGGGCTTCATCGAGTACCAGCAAATGCCATTTCTGCTTCTGCAGGAATTCCTGATCGCGACCCAGCAGCGGATAGGTGGTAATCACCAGATCGGAGCCAGCCACATAGCGATACATATTGTGGCGATCCGGGCCGTGCAGTACGGTCACTTTCAGACCGGGGGCAAAGCGTTCAGATTCACGCTTCCAGTTGTGCACCAGACTGGTCGGCGCCACGATCATGCACGGGCCGTCCATCATGCCGGATTCTTTTTCGGCGACGAGGTGCGACAGTGTCTGCACGGTTTTGCCCAGACCCATATCATCGGCCAGCACGCCGCCAAAGCCTGCTTCAGCCAGCGTCTGCATCCATGAGAGACCCTGCTGCTGATACGGACGGAGTGTTGCCTTCAGGCCGGCCGGGGTGGCTGTTTCCTTCAGACCACCCAGATTGGCCAGCTTCATGCCCAGATCGCGCCAGTGATCGGCACCATGCCATTGCACATCGGTGAGTTCCGGGATACCCGAAAGTTCGGCCAGACGTGCCGCATCATAGCGACCCAGCTTCAGGGTACGACCATCGTGATTGCTGCCGTTGAACAGATCCCACAATGTTTCGACCATCGGGCGGATACGCGCAATTGGCAGACCCAGCACTTCGCCACGGTCGGTCTTCACGCGGACGCGGCCTTCCTTCGGCAGCGATTCCGGTGTCGGGTATTCGGCGATCAGGTTGATCAGGATCGGCAGCAGCGGACGGCGTTCGCCATTGATGTCCACTTCCAGGGTCAGGCCGAACCAGTCCAGTCCGGTCGAATCCTGAATGTCGATGTGCCAGCTTTCCGGCTCGATAAAGCCATAGTGGAAGTCAGCTTCGAAATCGACAATCCAGCCTTCGCGGCGCAGCGCTGGCAGGCTGTCTTCTACCAGACGGTTCCAGCCATCGCCATTGTGACCTTTGCGCTTGCTACCCGGCGAAATCGTGTAATAGCCGCGTGCATCCGGGCCAAAGGCCGGTTCCAGCTCGTTCAGGGCAATCAGACCCAGTTGCGAGAAGCGTTCGGTAATAATCGATTCAGTGACAAGGTCGCGATCGATACGCCAGACCTTTTCATCCTGCCAGCGGGTAAGTGTGGGGCGCTTGTCGGAAGGCTTGATGGCCAGTCCGTCGTAATCCACACCGAACACCACCAGATCCAGCATCGCATCGCGGGCCCATTCCGGCGTCACCCAGGTGGAGAGTTCCCAGCTCGGCATGCTCACAAAATGCAGACGACCGCGCGGTACCAGCTGCATGTGGCCGCCTTCTTCCAGCAGCGCTGGTTTTGGCACATGCGTTGGCAGGCTGTCGCGTACGCCCTGTACCAGATCGGGCTCAACGGCGCGCATCGCCAGCGTAGACAACAAGTCTGCCGGCGGCAGATCAATCTTCAACTCGCCCAGTTCGGTGCCTTCGATGTAGTACAGCGGGTCGATGGCCAGAATGCAGTCCACTTCGGGCTCGACGATGAGTTCCGGCTTCTGGCGCGCCTGTGCATCAATCTGCCAGACCAGCTTGGCATCGCGGCCACGCGAGAATTGCAGCGCACCATCGGTCAGATCGAGCCAGTGACAGCGTTCGGTGGCGACCAGCTTGCGCAGCAGCTCAAGGCCGGTTTCCTTGGGAATCAGGAATTCGCTCTCATGGACGGGTGTCAGCGTGGCCAGTGCGTCCAGTAATTCGTGGTCGATGGGTTCCAGCCATTCGGATTCACCGCGCTTTTCGGGCTTGAAGGGCGTCGGTGCGCCATAGCCACCGCGCTTGAGCGGGCGCGCCTGATGCAGGCTCAGGTGAACCACACCCGGCTCGTCACGCACCACATAAAACAGTTTGTGGATGGCCATGGCCGAGCTGGTCTTGCGGGCAACCGGGGCATTGCCCGGTACCAGACCAGCCAGCCAGTTTGGCACGACCTTGCCCGCTGCGGGTGCGGCCTCAGCCACCTCTTCGGTGCCGGCATCTTCTTCCAGCGCCTGTAGGAGCGTTGCAACCACGTGCTTGCAATCCTTGCCTTCGCTGCAGCCACAGCGGCTCTGGAACAATGCAGTGTTCCGGGGGCCAGGCATCACATGGACACGGACTTCGACGGGGGGGCCATCGCCTTCCTCGACCGAGGCGTCGATGCGGGCATCGTCCTCGGTAAACACGACCGACTGGGCGTGTCCCTGCACATAGGCTCTACGCCCACGGGCAACGGTGGTGTCATCGAAAAAACGGGTAATGTCGGCTTCTTTATAAGGCAGCATAAGGCATGAACAGCAAATAACGGTGCAACGGCTCCGGAAAGGCATATCTACCAATGCGTTTTCCGGGGTAACCCGCAATCTTCGCCGATCTACCTTACTTTTGTAAACCTGTTGGCCTGAACAAAATGAGTTGACATCGACCGACGGTTGAAGGCGCGCATGATGTGGGTGGGTGCGCGCTACCGTCAGTCGAAAGGGGGATTTACCGCGAAATGATCAGTTTCAGACCCAGCCCGATAAAAATCGTCCCCGCCACGCGATCCAGCCAGAGGCCGGCGTGTTCGTGACGGTTAAGCCACTGGCCGATGTGTCCGGCGAAATAGCCGAGCGTACCGAAGAGTACGGCGGCCTGCAGGGTGAAGGTGAGGCCGAGCTGGGCGATCTGCCACGGTGCATCGCCGCGTGCTGCGACCACGAATTGCGGCAGGAAGGCCAGAAAGAACATCACCACCTTGGGATTGATGGCATTGGCAATCACACCTTTCATAAAGAGCTTGCCAGCCGTTTCATCCGAGGTGGCGGCATTCAGATCGGTTTTGCCCGAGCTGCGGATCGCCATCCAGCCCATGCGCACCAGATAGAGCCCACCTGCAATTTTCAGCATCGTAAAGGCCAGCGGCGAGGCCGCGATGAGTGCGCTGACGCCCAGTGCTGCCAGCACCGTGTGGCTGATACACCCTGCTGCGCAGCCCAGCCCGAACGCCATGCCGCGCAGCCGCCCCTTTGCAGCGCCCAGACTCAGCACCATCAGATTGTCCGGTCCGGGTGAGAGGGTCACCAGCACGGCGGCGCCCAGAAAGGCAGCAAACTGTTCGGGGGATAACAGGGTCATGAAGGTTTCTTTTCTGCTTTTTCCGCAATCATGCGGTTGAGTTCATCAAGGGCGGCCTCGAACTGCGGGTCGCGGCCAGCGGCGAGTTGCGCGTAGGTCGGGCGAACCAGTACATCCGGTTGTACGCCCATGCCTTCGATGCGGCGGCCTTTCGGAGACGTGAAGCCGAGTTCGGAGTAGGCCAGTGCGCCGCCACCGATGATGGGCTTTAAACCAAGAAAGCCCAGTAGACAGCCACAGCTTACCTCTCCAACGACGCGAACGCGGCCGGAGTCCTGCAGCATTGAAGCAGTAAATTCCGACGCGCTGCCGCTGCTGCTATTTTGCAGGATCACGACCGGTTGTTCCAGCGGCTGGTCTACACCCTCGATATCCATTTTTTCAGGGACCAGAGTGATCATGCCCAGCAACATCGATACGGGCTTGCCATC